>NZ_JAEVHN010000492.1:0-4675 GCF_016803375.1 Micromonospora sp. 4G55 | reverse complement strand
GTCACCGATCGCCGGCGTGCCGGGGCGATCTCCCGCAGCAGTGCGTCACGGCGTACGCGGACCCGTTCGGTGGGCAGGTGCGGCAGGTCCGGGCGGAGCGGACTGTGGTCCATCGGGTCGGTCCTCCATCGCGAGGTCGGCGAGCACGCCGGTGCGCAGCTGACGGTGCGCCCGGGCCAGGCGGGACTTGACGGTGCCCAGCGGGATGCCGAGCGTGACGGCGGCCTCGGCCTGGGTCTGTCCGAGCCAGACACAGGCCTCCACCACCTCCCGGTCCCGACGGGCGAGCCCGGCGAGGTGGCGGTGCACGGCGGCGACCCGTCGCTCGGCGTCCACCCGCTCGACCACCGCGTCGGCGTGGTCGGCGGCGGGCTCGGGCGGCGGTACCCGGTCCAGCGCGGCCCGGTGCCGGCGCAGCGACCGGTGGTGGTTGCGGCTGACGCCCAGCGCGATGCCGTAGAGCCAGGGCAGGACGCTCTCGCCGTACGGCACCATCGCCGGTCTTCGCCGCCAGGCCTCCAGGAACACCACCGAGACCAGATCCTCCGCGGCCGACCACGCCCCCGTACGCCGCAGGCAGTAGCCGAACACCGCGTCCGCGTGCCGCTCGAAGAGCGTGCCGAAGGCCGTGGTGTCACCGTCGAGGCTGCGGGCCCAGAGCTCTCGGTCGTCAGTCATGTCGCGCCCTCCCTGCCCCTCTCATGTCCGTACCGGGTGGTGCGGTTCACGGCGACGCGCCGGCCCGGCGGTCCCGTCCCGGGCCGGTCGGGGGCTGACTAGGGTCTGAGCATGGTCGCAATCCGATACGAGGACATCGTCAAGGTCCCCAAGGCGCTGCTGCACGATCATCTCGACGGCGGCCTGCGGCCGGCGACGGTCGTCGAGCTCGCCGCCGAGGTCGGTCACGAGCTGCCCACCACCGACCCGGAGGCGCTCGGCCGCTGGTTCGTGGAGGCGGCGAACTCGGGTTCGCTGGAGCGCTACCTGGAGACATTCGCGCACACCGTCGCCGTCATGCAGACCGCGCCGGCGCTGCGCCGGGTGGCCCGGGAGTGCGCGCTCGACCTGGCCGCCGACGGAGTGGTCTACGCCGAGGTGCGGTTCGCCCCGGAGCAGCACCTGGAGCAGCACCTCACCCTGGACGAGGTGGTCGAGGCGGTGGTGGCCGGCTTCGTCGAGGGCAGCGAGCAGGCCGCCGCGGCCGGCACGCCCATCCGGATCGGCACCCTGCTGACCGCGATGCGGCACGCCGCGCGCTCGCAGGAGATCGCCGAGCTGGCCGTGCGGCACCGGGACACCGGGGTGGTCGGCTTCGACATCGCCGGCGCCGAGGCGGGCTTCCCGCCCACCCGCCACCTGGACGCCTTCGAGTACCTGCAGCGGGAGAACTTCCACTTCACCATCCACGCCGGCGAGGCGTTCGGGCTGCCCTCGATCTGGCAGGCCATCCAGTGGTGCGGCGCGGACCGGCTCGGGCACGGGGTACGGATCGTCGACGACATCACCCCCGGGCCGCCGCCGGTGCTCGGCCGGCTGGCCGCGTACGTGCGGGACAAGCGCATCCCGCTGGAGCTGTGCCCGTCGTCGAACGTGCAGACCGGTGCCGCCGCGTCGATTGCCGACCACCCGATCGGGCTGCTGCGCGACCTGCGGTTCCGGGTCACGGTCAACACGGACAACCGGTTGATGAGCGGCACCTCGATGTCCCGGGAGATGGCGCTGCTGGTGGACGCCTTCGGCTACGGCTGGAAGGAGCTCCAGTGGTTCACCATCAACGCCATGAAGAGCGCCTTCATCCCGTTCGACGAGCGGCTGCGGATCATCGACGAGGTGATCAAGCCGGCGTACGCGAAGCTGCTGGCCTGATCAGTGGTGCGGGTGGCTGGCGACCAGGCCGGCCACCCGCCGCAGCACGTCGCGCGCGCGGGCGGCCTCGGCGCCCAGCCCGGTCTGCCGGCGCAGCACCGCCGGTTCGGCGCGCAGCAGCGCCACCCGCGCTGCAGCAGGACCTTCGGCGCCTTGCGCTGCTCGGCGAGGTCGCGGGTCAGCCGGCGGACGAAGGTCGTGCCGCGTGGGCGACGCAGCGCGTACGCCCCGGCCAGCAGCCCCCGGCGGCGGCACTCCTCGACGATCTCGGCGGCGAAGATCCCTTCGGCGACGAAAAGTGGCGATCCGGCCACCTCGAATGGCCGGGTGGCCACCCGTCGGTCGGCACCGATCGCATAAACCGGCACTTCGGCCTTGCCCTCCTGGGCCAGTCGGGCAATTGTTTCCACGGCCGTCCCGGCATCCCACGAGTCGGGCGAGTCCCAGTCCACCTGTCCGTTCTGGCGCGGCAACGTAGGGTCATCGCCGTCCTTGTAGAAGTCGTCCAGGCAGAGCACCGGAAGTCCGGTTCGATGAGCTATATACGACTTTCCGGAGCCGGAGGGGCCAGCGAGCAGGACAACGCGGTGACGGTATTCCATTACGTTCGGTAACTCCGGCCAGACGGATTGCTATCAAATTGCATCAACATCTCATCACACCTTCGGCGACCGCCAACCTGGGCTTTCTCTTTCAGGGGCGGCGTGATGGAATCTCGGGGGTCCGACCCGCCGGGTCGTCGCTGGGCGTTGCCCGGGGCAACGCGGGGACGCTGCAATCGCGAGGGCGGTGACGTGAGCAAACGGCCGAAGACGGCGGGCTCCTTCCTGTCGCGGCTACGCCGGCCGGCAGGCCGACTCCGCGACATGCCGATCTGGTCCAAGCTCGGTCTCATCATGATCGTGCCGACCATCGCCACGGTCGTCGTGGGCACCAGTGGTCTGGTGGACCACCTGCAGACGCTCAACAACGCCAACCGGGCGGGCGACCTGGCCAACCTGGTCGGGTACTCGGGTGACCTGGTCAACAGCCTCCAGGACGAGCGCACCGCCGCCGTCCTGCTGCTGGGCGCGCCCAAGGGCCAGGCCCGGGAGCAGTACCAGGAGGCGTACAACCGGGTCAACCAGCGGGTCGACCAGGCCAAGGCGCCGTACTCGCAGCAACGCCTGGAGATCGAGGATCTCCCGGGCAGCTTCGATACGCTGCTGGACCGGATCGACCAGGAGCTGAGCGACCTGCCCGGCACCCGGAGCCAGGTCTACAACGGCAAGCTGAGCCTCAGCGACGCGGTCGGGTCGTACCAGGGCCTGATCGAACAGCTGATCAGCGTCCGCGACTCCGCCACCCAGCTCGCCGGCGACAACGACCTGAGCGACCGGATGCGGGCCGCCGCCGCCGTCGCGCGGACCAAGGAGTTCCTGTCGCTGCGCCGCGTCGCGGGGCACCGGGTTCTCCTGCAGAAGGCGTACATCGCTCCGCTGCGCGACGACTTCATCGCCAGCCAGAAGGGCGAGCAGCTGGCGCGGCAGACCTTCCAGTCGGTCGCCAACCAGTCCGAGCGCGAGCTGTACCAGCAGACCGTCGCCGGCTCCGACCTGCGCCAGGCGGAGGCCTACAGCGGCTTCATCAAGTCCCGCGACACCGAGAGCATCGCCGGGGTCGAGTTCGGCACGGACCAGTGGGACGCGGCCCTGGTCGCCAACGCCGCGCTGATCCGTACCGTCGAGGTCAAGCTCGACGGCAAGGTGGTCCGGCAGGCCGACGACCTCCGCTCCGACGTGCAGCGCCAGGTCTTCCTGGAGACCGGCCTGCTGCTGAGCATGCTGCTACTGGCGATCCTCTTCGCGTACCTGGTCGCCCGGTCGATGGCCCGCTCCCTGCGCGACCTGCGCCAGGGCGCCCTGTCCATCGCCCAGTATGGCCTGCCGCAGGCGGTGGCCCGGCTGCGCGACCCGCAGGTCAGCGGCCAGCTCTCCCCGGCGCAGCTGGCCAACCAGATCGCCGAGCCGCTGCCGGTGCGCAGCAAGGACGAGTTCGGCCAGGTGACCGAGGCGTTCAACGCGGTCCACCTGGAGGCGGTCCGCACCGCCGCCGAGCAGGCCGCACTGCGCTCCTCCGTCGCGACGATGTTCGTCAACCTCGCCCGCCGCTCGCAGATCCTGGTCGACCGGCTGATCGGTCACCTCGACCGGCTGGAGCGCGGCGAGGAGGACCCGGACCGCCTGGCCGAGCTCTTCCAGCTCGACCACCTGGCCACCCGGATGCGCCGCAACGACGAGAACCTGCTGGTCCTCGCCGGCGCCGACTCCACCCGGGTGCAGCGCGAGCCGGCCGCCCTGATCGACGTGCTGCGCGCCGCGCAGTCCGAGGTCGAGCACTACACCCGGATCGAGTTCGGGATCATCGACCGGGACATCGAGGTCGCCGCCCACGCGGTCAACGACATGGTGCACCTGGTCGCCGAGCTGTTCGACAACGCGACCGCGTTCTCGCCGCCGGACTCGCAGGTCATGGTCGAGGCGCGCCGCATCGGCGACCGGGCCACCCTCTACGTCGAGGACCGCGGCATCGGCATCAGCCGGGAGCAGCTGGGCGACCTCAACGAGCGGCTCGCCACGCCGCCCCAGGTCGACGTCGCCGTCTCCCGGATGATGGGCCTGGTCGTGGTCGCCCGGCTGGCCTCGCGGCACGGCGTCAAGGTCGAGCTGCGTCCCGGCGCCGACCGCGGCACGGTGGCCGAGGTCACCATGCCCACCTCCGTGCTGGTCCCCCGGGCGCTCACCGGTCGCGGCCAGCCCGCCCCGGCGCT
>NZ_JAEVHN010000491.1:0-4681 GCF_016803375.1 Micromonospora sp. 4G55 | reverse complement strand
GGTCCAGACGAACGGCTTCGGGTCGTCGTTATGCACGCGCAGGTACTCCTCGATGGCGGCGACGAGGTCGTCGACGCTGCGGAACACGCCACGGCGGATCATCTTCTCGGTCAGGTCGGCGAACCAGCGCTCAACCAGGTTGAGCCAGGACGAGCTGGTCGGGGTGAAGTGCAGGTGGAAACGCGGGTGCTTGGCCAGCCATGCCTTGACGTTGGGGTGGGTGTGGGTGCCGTAGTTGTCGACGATCAGGTGGATCTGCAGCTTGCGGGGCACCGTGGTGTCGATCGTGCGCAGGAACCGCAGGAACTCGTCGTGCCGGTGCCGGGCGAAGCACTTGCCGATCACCTTGCCGGTCAGCACGTCCAACGCGGCGGACAGGGTCGTGGTGCCGTGGCGCTTGTAGTCGTGGGTCATCGTGCCGGCCCGGCCAGGCTTGAGCGGCAGGCTCGGCTGGGTCCGGTCCAAGGCCTGGATCTGCGACTTCTCGTCCATGCACAAGACCACCGCCTTGTCCGGCGGGTTCAGGTACAAACCGACGACGTCGACGAGCTTCTCCTCGAACCGCCTGTCGTTGGACAGCTTGAACGTCTCCACCAGGTGCGGCTTGAGCCCTCGGGCGTCCCACACCCGCTGCACCGTCGCCGGACTCACACCGACCTTCGCCGCCATCGACCGGCAAGACCAGTGCGTCGCCCCCTCCGGCTTCGAGTGCAGCGTCAACTCCACAATCCGGTCGATCGTCTCCTGCGGAATCGACGCCCTACGGCCACGACCCGGCGCGACCCTGCCCAGATCGGCCAGCCCACGCTCGGCGAACTCCGACCGCCACGCCCGCACCGTCACCCGGGTCACCCCAGCCAGCACCGCATTGTCGGCGTTGGACATCCCGTCCGCGGCCCGCAGCAGCACCTGCGCCCGCTGCACCAGCCGATGCTCGACCGTACGCGACTTGGCAAGAGACTCCAGCAGTTCCCGCTGGCCGGGTTCGAGCACCAGTGGTGCGGCAGAACGTGTCACGTCCAGAGCCTACTAAAACGGCTAGCTATTTGCGAGACACAACACTAGCGCCCGAGGTCCGAATCGATCCAGAGAGAAGAACACGGAGGCAATGCTGAGCTGGCTCCACACCGAGATGGCCGGCCTTCTGCCGATCAGACGATTTTCGCGATGCCGTGGTGAGCGCATGAAACGCCGAACGGCGGCCCGCTGAACCAGTCGGGCCGCCGTTCGCAGAGTGTGGATCAAAGCGGGCGGATGTTCTCCGCCTGCGGGCCCTTCTGGCCTTGGGTGATGTCGAACTCCACCTTCTGATTCTCGTCGAGGCTGCGGAAGCCGCTCGCCGAGATCGCGGAGAAGTGGGCGAAGACGTCGGCGCCGCCGTCGTCCGGGCTGATGAAGCCAAAGCCCTTGTCGGCGTTGAACCACTTCACGGTACCTGTAGTCATGTCTGCTCCTTCGCAGGCTGTTAGAGACCGCACTGCGCGGACCCTTACGCCGCCGCGTTGATCACCCGCGTCGAAACGACACGAAAAACGAAAAGCGCCTGGATGGGTTTCAGATGCCCCACCAGGCGCCGGAAGACGTCTACGGAAATCAAAACTGCAACTCGGCTACCGTAGCACATGATCCGTCGTCGATCCCATGGCGGTGAGTGGACCTGGTCACTCGTCTGCTTGCCACACCGCGTGGACGGCACGTTGACCGGGTTCACGATGGGCTAGTTGCAAGACCGGGAAGTGGCAGCGACACCGAGAATCGGCAGGTCGCGCCTGATGTGGCGTGAATTCTAGTCGGGCGCCGTCAGGACGACCGGCCACGATGTCCGTCCACAGGGCTCGATTACTCGGCGTGGGCACCAGCGGAAGCGCTGTCCGGCTCCGAGGCGGGACGGGGGCAGGTGGGCGGATCGGCCGGCTCGCCCAGTGGTCTCGGTGGAGAACCTTGGTGTGGTTCGCGTCGTGCCCGACGCTGGTGGCCGTGCGGGGCGGCTGGCATACCGCGCAATGGCGAGCACTGAAGGGTCGAGAGACGCCGAATACAATACCGCCGTACGGTGGCTGGCCTGCGTAAGAGCTATCCGGCCCCGAGGTAGTCAGCCTGACGACATGATGTTGAATCGCACCCCGGATCCCGGACGTCCGCCGTGTTGCCCAGGCCGTGTGCCCACGGATGCACTCACATCGGCTACTTATCTACTGGTGGCACGACCGCAGCCCGGCCAGGCTTGGTCGAGGTGACCGGTGGGGTCGCTCTCACATCGGCTGCCCACCACTGTTTGGTGTGGCTCTCTCGTGGCATGCGTCCTGCCGGTCACCGTGGCGCGGAGAGGCTCAAGAGGGGTCTGCCCAGCTCGAAGTAGCGCTGCCCTCCTCGCCGGATTCAGCCCCGGTCTGATCGAGGAGGACGAGCGTGGGACAGGTCATCATCGGTATGGATCCGCATAAGCGGTCCGCGACCATCGAAATCATCAACAATCGCGAGAAGATCCTTGCCCAAGGCCGGTTCACCACCGACCGCGACGGATACCGGACGATGCTGAACCTCGGCCGTCAGCACAAGGACCGGATCTGGGCGGTGGAGGGCTGCAACGGCATCGGCCGGCACATCGCCCAGCGGCTCGTCGCCGACGGCGAGATCGTGGTGGACGTGCCGGCGAAACTGTCCGCGCGTGCCCGGGTGTTCGACACCGGTCAGGGCCGTAAGACCGACCCGGTCGACGCCCACAGCGTCGCCGTCGCAGCCCTGCGCGCCAAGGGTTTGCGGCAGGTCACCATCGACGATGTGACCGTTGCGTTGAGGTTGCTGGTCGACCGCCGCGACGGTCTTGGTCACGCCCGCACCGACCTGCTCAACCGCATTCACAGGCTTCTGCTGGAACTGCTGCCCGGTGGGGCGAAGAAGTTCCTGTCCGCTCCGCAGGCCCGCGCCCTGCTGAATACCATCCGGCCCCGTGATCTAGTCGGGCGGACCCGTCGCCGGCTCGCGTCGGAGCTGATCAGTGAACTGGTCCAGCTCGACAAGAGGATCAAGGCCGCGGACAAGGAACTGACCGAGCTCGTCGAGACCACCGGCAGCAGCCTGCAGGACCTCAACGGCATCGGCCCCTCCGGCGCCGCCCGCCTGATCGGTGACGTCGCGGACATCAGCCGCTTCGTCAGCCGGGGACACTTCGCGTCTTGGAACGGCACCGCACCGCTGGATGCCTCGTCCGGTGACCAGCAACGCCACCGCCTGTCCCGGGCCGGGAACCGGCGCATCAACCGCGTCCTGCACATCATGGCCGTCGTCCAACTGCGCCACGACACCGAAGGCCGCGCCTACTACCGGCGCAAACTCGCCGCGGGCAAGACGCCGATGGAGGCCATGCGCGCGCTCAAACGACGGCTGTCCGACATCGTCTACAAGCAGATGGTCAAAGATGCCACGAAGGCAAGGACGGGCCCGGGAGGACACGTGGGGACGACTCTTCAATCCAGCGCGGCCGATCAAATCCCCATGATCGACACTTCGGAACAGTCACTTCCCGGACCCGCCGACACCCAGCTTAGAACACCACTCCCTCGCCGCCTCTTGATGGCATGAAGGCGGGGCGACGGCATGGACGAACGCTACGACCTGATGGAAAACCCCTACCTCTGCTCACCCGTCCTACCAGCAGAACGAGCCGCACTGGAACCAGTCCTGACAGCCGTACACCGCACCTGTGAGCAGGTCCTGCGCCCGGCCTGGGACGCGCTGGGCCCGGCAGTGCGCAGCTACCTCCTGTGCGCTGTCCGGTACTGGCACGACCATCAAACCGGAGTAGAACAGAACGACGAGACACGCGCCGTCGTCCAGTACTGCCTGCCAAACGTTAGAGATCGTTTCTTCGATCCCGCCTGGCACTTCTACCCCGACCTCGTCGTCCTCGCCGCTATCGACACCTACCGCACCGCGTTCGACACCACCCCCAACTCCGGCTGGGAGGGATGCCGGGAAGTGGCGTTGACGTCCGGACCCTGGTGGCCCTTCGCAGAGGTTGCCGTGATGACCGAACGAGTGACCACCCAGCACATCGACGAGCCAGAGCCGCCGACGCGTCGATGACCAGAACGCCGAACCTGGCAACGGGAGTCATTACTGGAATCGGAAGGCGGTGGCCCGGTTGATGCGCCTGGCTGGCATTGAGGGCGCCCACCGGCGTCGGCAAGCCAAGACGCCAGGCGGGGCGGACCGCTGCGCTGTGCTGATCGGCTCGACCGGCTAGGGCAAGACAACTTCGTTGAAACACCCTGGCAGGCCGCGCGGCAGAGCAAGGCGCGATACCAGTTCTGCTCAACGCCGCCGGCCACACCACGGGCACGCGGTCGCGTCGGATCCGCTTCGCCGTCGAATCCGTACTCGGATGCCCGCTCCCAGCGGTGGAGGATAGACCAACACGGAGGCCGGGAACCGCGCAACGGGCACGTCCCCGGCCTCCGCATTGAGCAACGGGTCTTCAGCTCAGAGCAGGCCGCCGGTGAGGCCCCCCAGGAGATCACCGTCCGCGCTGGCATACGCGTCGCCGTGTACGTCGGCGTCACCCGTGACGGTGCCGACGGCCTGCACGGTGCCGCCGAGGTCGCCGGAGACGCCGCCGGCGCTGAATCCGCCGATGGTGCTGTCGAGGGTGCCTCCGACGAGACCGGTGGCACCGTACGCG
>NZ_JAEVHN010000490.1:0-4705 GCF_016803375.1 Micromonospora sp. 4G55 | reverse complement strand
GACCGGGGCCGGAGGCCGACCGGGCCCGTCCACGGCCCGAAGGAGGGGTCCGTCACGGCGGTGATCATAGCGGCGGCCGGCCGGGCCGGGCCGCCGCCGTCGCGGGCCGGCGGGTGGCCGTCCCGCTCGCTCAGATGTCGTACGCGGCGCCGGCCGGACCACTTCCAGCGGCCCGGCGTACGCGCCGGCGGCGGACTCGACGGTGTGCGACTCGCTGCCCCAGGCCACCACGAGATGGGTAAGCAGCAGCCGCCCGACGCCCGCCTTGGTCGCCGCCTCGCCGGCCTCCCGGCCGGTCAGGTGCAGGTCCGGCGGGTTCTCCATGCCGTCGAGGTAGCTCGCCTCGCAGAGGAAGACGTCGGCGTCCTGGGCCAGCCGCAGCAGCGAATCGCAGGGCGCGGTGTCCGAGGAGTAGCAGAGCACCCGCCCGCCGTGCTCCAGGCGCACTCCGTACGTCTCGACCGGGTGGTTCATCCGGTCGACGGTGACCGTGAACGGGCCGATCGGGAAGGTACCGGGTTGCAGGCCGTAGAACTGGTAGACGTCCTCGACCGTGTTGTCCTCCTGGTCGTAGACCGCGGCCAGCCGGTCCGGCGCGCCGGACGGGGCGTACACCGGCAGGGGCGGGTACGGCCCGTCGGGGGCGTACCGGCGGACCACCACGTACGAGGCGGCGTCGAGGATGTGGTCGCAGTGCAGGTGGGTCAGGAGGATGGCGTCCGGGGCGTGCAGCCCCGCGTAGCGCTGGAGGGTGGAGAGCGACCCGGAGCCGAAGTCGATCAGGAGCCGGAAGCCGTCCGCCTCGACGAGGTAGGCGGAGCAGGGGGACTCGGGGCCGGGAAAGCTGCCCGCGCAGCCGAGAACGGTCAGTCTCATCCGGTCGCCTTGTCGTTACTCATCGTAGTCGACACGCCGGTGCGAGCCTCGCCGATGATCTCTACCGACGCGTACGCCACGCTGCGCAGCCTACGCGCAGCGACGGCGGGGCAAGAATCATCTAATGGAAGTTGTCATCAACGTGACACCCACGGGCGGGCCGGCGTGGACCGGCCGGCCCGGGGTCGGGCCTCACCCCCAGAGCTGCCCCTCCAGGGCGTCCTCGGCGTCGGCGAGCGTGCCGCCGTAGGCGCCGGTGGAGAGGTACTTCCAGCCGCCGTCACAGACCACGAAGGCGACGTCGGCGCGGCGGCCGTCCCGCACCGCCTCGTGAGCCACCGCGAGGGCGGCGTGCAGGATCGCGCCGGTGGAGAAGCCGGCGAAGATCCCCTCGACCTCCACCAGCTGCCGGGTCCGCAGCACCGCGTCCCGGGTGCCCACGGAGAAACGCCGGGACAGCACCGTGGCGTCGTAGAGCTCCGGGACGTACCCCTCGTCGATGTTGCGCAGGCCGTAGACCAGCTCGCCGTAGCGCGGCTCCGCCGCGACGACCTGGATGCCGTCGACCTTCTCGCGCAGGTAGCGGCCGGTGCCCATCAGGGTGCCGGTGGTGCCCAGGCCCGCCACGAAGTGGGTGATGGTGGGCAGGTCGTGCAGCAGCTCCGGCCCGGTCGTCTCGTAGTGCGCCCGGGCGTTGGCCTCGTTGCCGTACTGGTAGAGCATCACCCAGTCGGGGTGCTCCGCCGAGATCTGCTTGGCGGTGGCGACGGCCTGGTTCGAGCCGCCGGCGGCCGGTGAGAAGATGATCTCCGCGCCGTACATCCGGAGCAGCTGGACCCGCTCGGTGGAGACGTTCTCCGGCATCACACAGACCAGCCGGTAGCCGCGGAGCTTGGCCACCATGGCCAGCGAGATGCCGGTGTTGCCGCTGGTCGGTTCGAGGATGGTGTCACCCGGCCGGAGCCGGCCGGACTCCTCGGCCGCGCGCACCATGAACAGGGCCGCCCGGTCCTTGATGCTGCCGGTCGGGTTCCGGTCCTCCAACTTGGCCCAGAGCCGCACCGGCGGTGCCCCCTCGGGCACCGTCGGCGAGAGCCGGGGCAACCCCACCAGGGGGGTGCCGCCGCAGGCGTCGAGCAGGCTGTCGTACCGCGCCATGACGCCCGCCGGTCAGCGAGCGACGGGCGCGCGCCGGGAGACGGCGTGCGACGCGATGGCGGCCGCGGCGGCGAAGCCGAACGCGCCACCGGCGACGGCCGGCAGGATGGTCACGCTGTCGCCGTCGGTGAGCTTGGCGTCCAGCGCGCCGAGGAAGCGGACGTCCTCGTCGTTGACGTACACGTTGACGAAGCGGTGCAGCGCGCCGGCGTCGGTGACCAGCCGGCCCCGCAGGCCGGCGTGCCGGGAGTCCAGGTCGGTGAGCAGGTCGCCCAGCGTGTCCCCGGCGCCCTCGACGACCTTCGCGCCGCCGGTGTAGCTGCGCAGGATGGTGGGGATGCGAACCTCGATGGCCATGATGTCGTGCTCCTTGATCGGGTGTGCCTCGGTGACGGACGAGAAGTGAACGGCGCTGAAGGTCAGCGGCCGGAACACTCGTAGTCGACCGTCGCCGGGCTCTGCCCGAACATGTAGGACTGGACGGCGTGCGGGTCCACCACCGCGTCCACGATCCGCACCGGCTCCTCGGTCACCACGCCGTCGACGATCCGGAAGGAGCGAATCTCCTCGCTGTCCGGCTCGCGGGTGGAGACCAGCAGGTAGTGGGCCCCGGGCTCGCCGGCGAAGGAGATGTCCGTCCGGGACGGGTACGCCTCCGTCGCGGTGTGCGAGTGGTAGATGACGACCGGTTCCTCGTCGCGGTCGTCCATCTCCCGCCACACCCGCAGCTGCTCCATCGAGTCGAACTCGTAGAACGTCATCGAGCGCGCGGCGTTGTCCATCGGGATATGCCGGGTGGGGGTGTCGCTGCCGGCGGGACCGGCGACCACGCCGCACGCCTCGTCCGGGTGGTCCCGGCGCGCGTGCGCCACGATCGCCTCGACGATCGACCGGTCGATGCTCAGCACGCCGCCCAGCCTAGCGCCCACCGGCCGCCGACTGCGAGGCGGTGACCGTCACACTCAGTCGATCAGGGCGTTGAGCAGGGACTCCTGGAGATATCCCAGGTACGCGTAGACCGACAGTTGGAACACCCGCGAGGAGGTCGGGTCCTCGGCGACCGCGTCGTCGAGTTCCTCGCCGAGGTCGGTGCCGTCCTTGATCTCCAGCCGGACGCCCATCGCCAGCCGGGCGTCGTTGAGCGCCCGCAGCCACGCCTCGGCCGCCTCGGCGTCCAGCCGCACCTCGCCGCCCGCCTCGTCCGGCAGCGCGGCCAGGATCGCGCCGGCCTGGTCGATCTTGGCGGTCTTGAGGTCGCCCTCGGTGTACCGGCGGAACTCCGCCGTGTTCGCCGGGTCGTCCGGGTACGCGTCGGGGAAGAGCCGCCCGACCACCGGGTCGGAGTGGTCGAAGCCGTCGGTGAGCAGCCCGACCACCTCGGAGGCGACCTTGCGCAGCACCCGCACCTCGTCGACGGCGAAGGTGGCGACGTAGCGGCCGCCCTGGCGGCGGAACATGCTCACGAGCGGTCCACCGTCGCCCACAGCCCGTACGCGTGCAGCTGCGACGCGTCGTGCTCCATCCGCTCCCGGGCGCCGCTGGACACCACGGCCCGACCCTTGTGGTGCACGTCCAGCATCAACTTCTCGGCCTTCTCCCGGCTGTACCCGAACAGCTTCTGGAAGACCCAGGTCACGTACGTCATGAGGTTGACCGGGTCGTCCCAGACGATCGTCACCCAAGGCCGGTCCGAGACCGGCACCTCGTCGGTGTCCGGCGTCTCGACCGGTGCAACCTGTGGAGCCGCCATGCCCCCCATCGTGCCACCGGATTCGGCGAACCGATGAACCGGAACGCCGGGGCGGCCCGGATCACCCTCCCGGGCGGCGCGGACCGGGCGGGGCGACGTCGCGACGACGCCGCGCTCAGGCGAGCAGGATGCCGTGGTCGAGGGCATCGGAGAGCACCGCGCCGAGGGAGAGACGGACCGCCTCGAAGCGCCGGGACACCTCGCGGGACAGCTCCAGCTCCACCTCCCGCAGGGCGCGCTGGGCCCAGGACCGGGCGGCCATCGGGTCGTTGTTGCCCGGGGTGCGCCAGTGCTGCCAGCACCCGCCGGAGAGCGCCACCGCGACCGGCGGCAGCACCTCGGAGCGGGCCGCACCGGGATGGCCGGCCAGCGCGTCGATCGCGCCGGCGCCGACCAGGTCGCCCACCCCGGCGGTGCTGGTGACCAGGAGCACCGTTCCAGGTCCCGGCCCTGCGGCTGGTCGGCCAGGCCCAACCGCACGGCCGCGGCGATCCGCTGCCGGACCCCCTCGGCCAGCGGCGCCCCGAGGACCCGCGCGGCGGCGTCATCGATGACCGCGCGCACGGCCTGGTCGCACTGGGCGGTGGCGAGCAGGGACAGCGCCTCCATCTCCCGGTCGAGCAGTTGGGGCAGGCCCACGCAGCCCACCCCGAAGACGATCTCCTGGACCGCGCGCAGGTGGATGTTGGCCAGTTCCAGCGCGAGGTGCTGCCGGATGCTGCGGGCGCAGGTGCGGGTCTGCCGCTCCAGCCGCTCCGACCAGTCCCCCGCGTCGGCGTCGGGGACGACGGCCACCCGGCCGTGGGCGCCGGGCAGCACGGGCGGTTGCAGGCTGCCCCGGCGCAGCCCCTCGTCGGCGGCCCAACCGACCAGGGCCCGGCGCAGGCCGGGATGCTCGGCCCGGTGCACCGGAAACCAGCG
>NZ_JAEVHN010000489.1:0-4723 GCF_016803375.1 Micromonospora sp. 4G55 | reverse complement strand
TGGGTCCGGAGCATGACGTCCTCGATCCAGTCGGTGGCCGGCCAGCCGGTGGCGTCACCGGACTCGATGCCGGCGCACCACGGCTTGGTGCCGCTGGCCGCGATCGTGTCGCTGAGCTTGATCAGGTCGTCCCAGGTGGTCGGGACCTGCCAGCCCTTCTCCTTGAAGGTCTTCGGCGAGTACCACACGTACGACTTGACGTTGGAGCCGAGCGGAACGCCGTAGAGCTTGCCGTCGACGGTGCTGTACTTCAGCCAGTCGGGGGTGAAGTTCTGCTCGGCCAGCGCCTTGGTGTCGGCGCCGACCGTCTTGACCTTGCCGGCGTCGACGAACCGCTTGAGCAGACCCGGCTGGGGGATGAAGGCCAGGTCGGGGGCGTTGCCACCGTCGACGCGGACACCCAGCTGGGCCTCGAACTCGCCGCTGCCCTCGTGGTCGATCGTGATGCCGGTGCAGTCCTCGAACTGCTTCCAGGACTGCTCCAGGCGGTCGGCCTCGATGTCCCGGATCGACGAGTAGATCGTGACCTTCTTGCCGTCGTGGCCCTGGTACTTCTCGTATGCGGCGCACTCCGCGGAGCCCGCGTTGCTGCTCTTCTTGTCGTTGCCGGTGCCGCAGGCGGTGGCGCCGAGCGCCAGCCCCAGTACGCCGGCGATCGCGAGAGCCTGGCGTGATCTGGCAAACGCCATGCCGTTCTCCTTCCTTGCCGGCGCGTGGAGGAGTCGAAGCCGCGCCGGTCCGATGGTCGTCTCCACATGTAAGCGCTTGCATGACCTCCGGTCCAGCCCTGGCCGGACACGGCCCGGTAACAATCCCGAAACCCGCCCCACCGGCCGTGGGCACGCTCCCGCGCAGTAGTCGCGACCTGCACCGCGTGCCACTTCCCATCGATGGAGGTTTCTGCCACGCTATGCCCAGCAGATTGAAGAATCTCAACATTGGAGGTGCTGGATGCGTAGACGGTGGTGGAGTCTGGCCGCGGCCGCGCTGCTCGCCTCGGTGGCCCTGGTGGCCCCGGCGAGCCCCGCGCTGGCCGCGCCGACGTTCAAGGTGCCATTCCCCTGCGGCCAGTCCTGGTCCGGGCAGACTCGGTCCGACCACAGCCCGGCGTACGCGATCGACTTCAACCGCACCGACGACCTCGGCGACCCGGTGGTGGCCAGCGCCCCCGGCACCGTCGACCGGGTCACCGACCTCGGCGGCACCAGCTACGGCAAGTACGTCCGGATCGACCACGGCGGCGGCTACACCACCTACTACGCCCACCTCAACGGCTTCAACGTCTCGGTCGGCCAGACCGTCGGCTACGGCAAGGTGATCGGCTGGGTGGGCAGCACCGGCGGCTCCACCGGGCCGCACCTGCACTACGAGCAGCGGCTCAGCGGCAACGACATTCAGGTCCGGTTCAACGGCGCGCTGGCGCTGTACTGGGGCACCAAGACCTACACCAGCGACAACGCCTGCTCCAGCGGCACCGCGACCGGCACCGTCAACACCGCCGGCGCGGACCTGACCGTGCGCTCCGGCCCCGGCACCGGCTACAGCGCGGTCGGCTCGGTCGCCGACGGCGCCACGGTGACCATCTACTGCCAGACCACCGGCACCACGGTCACCGGCACGTACGGCACCAGCTCGATCTGGGACCGGATCGGCTCAGGTCGGTACATCTCCGACGCGTACGTCTACACCGGCTACGACGGGTGGATCCCGAACGTGCCGCGCTGCTGAGGCGCGGACGCGCGGCGGGGCCCCGGCCGGGCCGGGGCCCCCACGTCGGCTCAGCTGTTGAGCTGCCCCGGACGCACGGCGCCGGGGTCGTCGCTGCCGGATCTCCAGGTCTGGGAGGACGGAGATTCCGGAAGCGACGACCCCGGCGGGTCCGGTGACGCGAAACCAGCGTCAATTGAAGATGCTGACACCACCCGGGCCGACCAGCAGGCCCACCACGATGAGGACGACGCCCCACAGGATCTGCCGGCGGAACAGCGCAAGGATGCCGGCGACCACGAGTACGACTGCGAGAATCCAGAGAATCAGCTCCATGGCGGCTGAATACCCGGCTCTCCGATCCCGGAAACCTGGGAGATCATTCGAGGTGATCGCCGAGGTGGAAGATGCTGTACGCCTGCTTGATCACAGGGTGCGCGACGTTGCGGACGCGGACCCCGCCGGGAGTGGTGCCCCGCTCGGTGCCCGCGTGGGCGTGCCCGTGCAGGGCCAGCGCGGTCGGCGCCGAGTCGATCGCCTGGCCCAGCTGGTACGACCCCAGGAACGGATAGATCTCCAGCGGTTCGCCGGCGAGCGTGTCCGGCACGGGGGAGTAGTGGGTGAGCGCGACCAGCAGGTCGCAGTCCAGCTCGCGCAGCGCCTTCCCCAGCGCCTCGGCGCTCTCGTTGGTCGTCCGGACGAAGGCCTTCATCTCCGGCTCCCCGAAGTCGCTGGCGCACCGGCCGGCGAAGCCACCGCCGAAGCCCTTGACCCCGGCCACGCCGAGCCGGCCGGCGGCGCACTCCACCACCGTGCCCGTCCCCTCCAGCACGGTGATCCCGGCGTCCTCCAGCACCTTGACCACCTGCGGCACCTGGTCGCACTGGTGGTCGTGGTTGCCGAGCACGGTGATCACCGGCACCCCGAGCCCGCCGAACTCCCGGGCCACGCAGCGCGCCTCGGACTCGGTGCCGTGCCGGGTCAGGTCCCCGGCGAGCAGCAGCACGTCGGCGCAGTCCGGCAGCTCCTCCAGGGCCGGACGGAACCGGCCGACCACGTCCTCGTCCACGTGCACGTCGCCGACGGCGGCGATCCGGATCATCGTCGGACCCCCCTCACGGCAGCTCCTCGACCTGGGTCGGCGCCTGCGCGCGGATCACCCCGATGTCGCTGGTGATCGGCAGGTCCGGGAAGCGCTCCGAGACCCGCCGGAGGATCTCCTCCCGCCGGTGCGGGGTCTCCACCTCGCCGTAGAGGACCAGGCCGCGTTCCCGGTGGACCACGGTGATTCCCTGCTCGGCGACGTCCGGATCCTCGGCGAGCAGCCGGTGGATCTCCGCCTCGACGTACTCGTCGGGCGGGCCGGCACCATGCTCGGTCACGGTGTCTCCTCTCCCTCGGGGGTGCGGGCGTACGGCACGGGCGTGCCGCCGTACGGCACCACGTCGAGCCGGTCCAGCAGCACCAGGAACGCCTCGGCGTACGGCGAGTGCTGCGTCTCCTTCCGTACCCGTTCCCAGTCGATCTGTTCCCGCAGCGAGCGGGCCAGCGGCAGGCCGCGGGCGAAGTCGCAGTAGTGCTGCGAGAAGCTGAGCAGCTTGTGCACCATCAGCCGGGTCGCGGACAGCACCGGCATGTGGATGGCGTCCACCGGGCGCACCACGGTGTCGGCGAAGGTCTCCTCGGTCACCGGGGTCTCGATCGGTCGGTGGATCAGGTCCACCATCCGCCCCTCGTCGTAGACCTTGACCAGCCAGTCCTCCGGTGGGCGCTCGGCCGTGAAGCCCTCGGCGACCAGCGCCTCCATCGCCCGTTCGACGTCCTCCTCGCGGAGCAGGAAGTCCACGTCGTGCTCGCTGGAGTGGCCGCCGTGCGCGTAGACGGCGAAGCTGCCGCCGAGGGCGAAGGGGATGTCGTTCTGCTTGAGCACGGCGGCGACCCGCTTGAGGGTGTGCAACAGGCTCTCGTCCCCGCGCTCGGCCATCTGGTTCTCCCGTCGTCGTGAAGGTGGACAGGCGGTCGGAAATGACGTTGCGTACCCGGCCCGCCCGCCACCCACACCTGGGGGCGATCGGAGACTGGTCACCGGGCCATCAATCGGGCAAACCGCCGGGAGGCGAGCGCCGGTCGGATAACCTGTGCAGGGTGGCCAGATCACTGCGGGCGACCGGCGGCAAGGCCCGACTTCGCCGCGTCGCCCTGATCGGCATCGACGGTTCGGGCAAGACGACCCAGGCGCACCGGCTCGCCGACGCGCTCACCGCGGCCGGCCGGCCTGCCACCTACCACCGCAACGCCGGCGGCCGGCGCTGGCTCGGCCGGCTCGCCAATCGGCTCGGCCGCCCCGACGCGCAGCGCCTGGTGGGGCGCAACGGCGTGCTGGCCGTGGAGTCGGTGCTGCGCTGGCTGGCGATCGCCGCCGCGCTGCTGAGCTGCCTGGTGACCGGCCGCACGGCGGTGATGGACCGCTACTCCGCCTGCCAGTACGCCAGCATCCGGGCGCACGGCGGGCAGCGCTGGGAGCGGCTGGCCCGGGTCGGCTACCGGGTCTTCCCGCCCCCGCAGGTTACCTTCCTGCTCACCGTGGACCCGGCGGAGGCGTACCGGCGGATTGAGCGGCGCGGCGACGACCACGAGACGATGGGCTGGTTGACCGCCGCCGACACCGCGTACCGCACCCTGCCCGAGTACCCGAGCTTCGTGCTGGTCGACGCCGGTGGCGCGCCGGAGGACGTGGAGCGGCGCATCCGCGCCCACCTGGCGGCCTGGCTACCGGCCGAGGCCGGCCCGCCGGCCGTCGACGCGTCGGCTGCCGACGTGCCGGTCGCCGCGCCGATCCGGGGGCGGTCGCCGGTTCAGGCCCGACCGTAGACCGGGACGGCCGCCCCGCTGGTCGGCGCGGAATCGTCGGAGGCGAGGAAGCGGATCACCGGGGCGATCTCGGCCGGGGTCACCCAGCGGCTGTGGTCGGCGCCCGGCTGGGCGGCCCGGTTCGCCGGGGTGTCGATCACGCTGG
>NZ_JAEVHN010000488.1:0-4725 GCF_016803375.1 Micromonospora sp. 4G55 | reverse complement strand
GTTCCGCCGGCACCGCGCGGACCGAGTGGATGGCCGCGCCGACCCGGGCGTGGCGGCGTCGGGGTGAACGCGCTGACCCGGTCCGCCCAGCGCAGCGCGTCGCCGTCGCCGAAGCGCCGCTGCGGCCCGGCCAGCGGGGCGCCGTCCACGGTGGCGGTCAGGTAGCAGGTGTCCAGCAGGGTGATCCGGATGCCGGCCTGCGCGGCCGCCTCGACCAGCGCCGCCGACATCGCGTTCGGGTCGTCGTACGGGGTGCCGTTCGGGCCGTGGTGCAGGTAGTGGAACTCGCCGACGCAGGTCACCCCGGCCAGCGCCATCTCCGCGTACGCGGCCCGGGCCAGGGCCAGGTACGTGTCCGGGTCGAGCCGCTGCGCGACCGCGTACATCCCGTCCCGCCAGGTCCAGAAGTTGCCCCGCCCGGCGTGGGTGCGCCCGCGCAGCGCCCGGTGGAAGGCGTGCGAGTGGGCGTTGGCCAGGCCGGGCAGCGTCAGCCCGGGCAGCCGGACGGCGTCACCGAGCACCTCCACCCCGGCGGTGGGCCGCCCGGCGGTCAGCGGGGCGACCGTGGTGATCCGCCCGTCGACCGCCTCGATCAGCACGTCCGGGGTGGGCTCGGCGTGCTCGGGCAGCCAGGCGTACTCGGCGAGCCAGCGGGTCA
Source organism: Micromonospora sp. 4G55 (assembly GCF_016803375.1). Taxonomy (NCBI): domain Bacteria; kingdom Bacillati; phylum Actinomycetota; class Actinomycetes; order Micromonosporales; family Micromonosporaceae; genus Micromonospora; species Micromonospora sp. 4G55. Next base: position 4,067 of record NZ_JAEVHN010000488.1, on the reverse strand, counting down.
TCGGCATGCCAGCTCCTGAAGCACCCGGGCCAGGGCGGTGACCCCGGCGGCGCAGTCGGCGTCGACGGCCGACTCGGCGGGGGAGTGCGACACCCCGGTCGGGTTGCGCACGAAGAGCATCGCGGTGGGCAGGTGCGCGGCCAGCACCCCCGCGTCGTGGCCCGCCCCGGTGGGCAGCACCGGCGCGTCGAGCAGCCCGGCCAGCCGGTCGGCCAGCCCGCCGTCGAAGGCGACCAGCGGGGTGGCCGACTCCTCCGTGCAGGTCAGCTCCGTGCCGTCCCGCTTCGCCCGCTCGGCGGCCTTGGCGTGCACCGCCCCGACCAGCCCGCGCAGCGTCTCCGGTTCGGCCGCCCGGGCGTCCAGCCAGCCGGTCACCCGCGACGGGATCGCGTTGGTGGCGTTCGGCTCCACCGACACCCGGCCCACGGTGGCGTGCGCGTCGCGCAGCCGGGCCTCCTTGTTCGCCGCCAGCACCGTGAACGCGTACGTCAGCATCGGGTCGCGGCGGTCCGCCATCCGGGTCGTACCCGCGTGGTTGCCCTCGCCGTGGAAGTCGAAGCGCCAGCGGCCGTGCGGCCAGATCGCGCTGGCGACCGCGACCGGCGAGTCGGCCTCGACCAGCGCGCGGCCCTGCTCGACGTGCAGCTCCACGAAGGCGGCGAAGCGGCCGAGCAGCGCCGGGTCGGCGCCCGCGGGTCGGTCGCCGAGCGCCTCGGCGAAGCTCACCCCGGCCGCGTCGCGCAGGCCGGCCGCGCGCTCCAGCGCGATCTCCCCGGTGAGCAGCCGCGACCCCAGGCACGGTACGCCGAACCGCGCCCCCTCCTCCTCCACGAACGCCGCCACCGCGATCGGCCGGCCCGGAACCACGCCCGCGCCGCGCAACTCGTCGACGGCGAGGAACGCGCTGACGATGCCGAGCGGCCCGTCGTACGCCCCGCCGTGCGGCACCGAGTCGAAGTGGCTGCCGGTCAGCACCGCGCCGCCGGCCTGCGGGTCACCCCACCAGGCGAAGAGGTTGCCGTTGCCGTCGGCGGTGACCGGCATGCCGCGGTGCTCGGCCTGCTCGCGGAACCACTCCCGCAGCCGCAGCTCCGGCTCGGTCAGCGCGTAGCGCAGGTAGCCGCCGCTGCCGGCGTCCCGCCCGACCGGCGCGATCTCGTCCCACAGCTTCCGGAACCGGCCGGCGAGGTCCGTCACGCGGCACCCCTGTTGTTCGCGACTGCGGGGCTCCGCTGCGCTGCACTCCTCGCGCTCACGCGGCACCCTCGGCCATCGGCACCCGTACCCCGGTCCGCTCGGCGACTTCGCGGGCAGCCTCGTACCCGGCGTCCACGTGCCGGATCACGCCCATCGCCGGGTCGTTGGTGAGCACCCGCTCGATCTTCTGCCCGGCCAGCGCCGTGCCGTCGGCGACGCAGACCTGCCCGGCGTGGATGGACCGCCCGATGCCCACCCCGCCGCCGTGGTGGATGGAGACCCAGGACGCCCCGCTGGCGGTGTTGACCAGCGCATTGAGCAGCGGCCAGTCGGCGATCGCGTCGGAGCCGTCGGCCATCGCCTCGGTCTCCCGGTAGGGGCTGGCCACGCTGCCGCAGTCCAGGTGGTCCCGGCCGATCACCACTGGCGCGGACAGCTCACCGGAGGCGACCATCTCGTTGAACCGCACCCCGGCCTTGTCCCGCTCGCCGTAGCCGAGCCAGCAGATCCGCGCCGGCAGGCCCTGGAAGGCGACCCGCTCGCCGGCCATCCGCATCCACCGCGCGAGGGACTCGTTCTCCGGGAACAGCTCCAGGATGGCCCGGTCGGTGGCCGCGATGTCCTTCGGGTCGCCGGAGAGCGCCGCCCAGCGGAACGGGCCCTTGCCCTCACAGAACAGCGGCCGGATGTACGCCGGCACGAAGCCGGGGAAGTCGAACGCCCGCTCGTAACCGGCGAGCTGGGCCTCACCGCGGATCGAGTTGCCGTAGTCGAAGACCTCCGCGCCCGCGTCGAGGAAGCCCACCATCGCCTCGACGTGCTTCGCCATCGAGGCCCGGGCCCGGTCGGTGAACTCGGCCGGCTTCGCCGCCGCGTAGTCCCGGGCGTCGGCCAGCTCCACCCCCTCCGGCAGGTACGACAGCGGGTCGTGCGCGCTGGTCTGGTCGGTCACGATGTCGATGTCGACGCCCCGGCGCAGCAGCTCCGGGAAGACGGTGGCCGCGTTGCCGACCACGCCGACGGACAGCGCGCGCCGGTCCCGCTTCGCGGCGAGCACCCGCTGCACCGCGTCGTCCAGGGAGTCGGCGACCTCGTCCAGGTAGCGGTCGTGCATCCGGCGGTCCAGCCGGGTGCGGTCCACGTCCACGATCAGGCAGACGCCGTCGTTCATGGTGACCGCGAGGGGCTGCGCCCCGCCCATCCCGCCGCAGCCGGCGGTCAGCGTCAGCGTCCCGGCCAGCGTGCCGCCGAAGCGCTTCGCCGCCACCGCCGCGAACGTCTCGTAGGTGCCCTGGAGGATGCCCTGGGTGCCGATGTAGATCCACGAGCCGGCGGTCATCTGCCCGTACATGGTCAGGCCGAGCTGCTCCAGGCGGCGGAACTCCGGCCAGGTGGCCCAGTCGCCGACCAGGTTCGAGTTGGCCAGCAGCACCCGGGGCGCCCACTCGTGGGTGCGCATGACCCCCACCGGGCGGCCGGACTGCACCAGCATCGTCTCGTCGTCGCGCAGCTCGGTGAGCGTACGCACCAGCGCGTGGTACGACGGCCAGTCCCGGGCGGCCTTACCGGTGCCGCCGTAGACGACCAGGTCGTCCGGACGCTCGGCCACCTCCGGGTCGAGGTTGTTCATCAGCATCCGCAGGGCGGCCTCCTGCGGCCACCCCTGGGCGGTGCGTGCGGTGCCGCGAGCGGCGCGAACGGGCTGGTGCATCTCGGAACTCCTCTCAGCCGAGGAACAACTGGCGACGGGCGGCGGACGACTCGAACGCCTCCAGGCGGGCCTGCGTGTCCGCCGGGGAGGCGTCGCAGATCGCCTGGAGGACCACCATGGCCAGGGTCATCGGGGCGGTGTGCAGGTCGAAGACGAGGTCGGTGCCGACCGTGGCGGGCAGCACCAGTTCGGCGTACTCGGTCGCCGGGCTGACCGGCGAGTCGGTGATCGCAACCACGGTCAGCCCGGCGTCGCGGGCCTCCCGCAGCGCCTCGAAGGTCTCCCGGGGGTAGCGCGGCAGGACGAAGGCGAGCAGGGCGCTCGCCCCGGACGCCGCCGCCTGCTCCAGCCGGTCGGTGAGCAGGCTGCCGCCGTCGTCGAGCACCCGGACGTCCGGGTGCACCTTCGCGGCGAAGTAGGCGAAGTACGCGGCCAGCGGCGCCGCCGCGCGCAGCCCGAGCACCGGCAGCGGTCGGCTGGCCGCCAGCAGGTGCCCGGGCGGCGGCGATCCGGTCCCGGTCGGCGAGCTCGCCGGCGAGCCGCTCCAGGTTCGCGATCTCGGCGCGGACCGCCCGCTGGAGCTCGTTGCCGTCGCCGGCGCCGTCGGTGGCGCCGCCGGAGGTCAGCTCGCGCAGCCGCCGGCGCAGCGCCGGGTAGCCGTCGTGGCCGAGCGCGACGGCGAACCGGGTCACTGACGGCTGGCTCACCCCGGCCAGCTCGGCCACCTCGGCCGCCGACAGGTACGACGCGGCGGCGGCGTGCTGCACCAGGCAGTGCGCGATGCGGCGCTGGGTGGGCGTGAGCCGGACGCCGTGGAACAGGTCGAGCACCCGGTCGGGGGGTGCGGCGACGGCTCCGTCATTCATGGCGTGACTGTATGCATGAAAACTTTCAGACGCAACCGCCGTCCGTTCGGTCACACCCGCTTGACCGTCGGTGGTCCACACGGGAGGAGCCCCTGGTGAGGCTGGGTGCGGCCGGGACTGCCGGCGGCCGCCGCGCTCGCGACGTTTCTGTACTATCCGCACGGCGGGTGAGCAGAGGAGTGGGGCATGCAGCCGGACGGTCCGTACAGGTTCACCGAGGTGATGGGCGTCTGCCAGGTCGGCAGGGCCTGGTGGGCCGTCGACGGGCAGGACCGACTGGTGACCGTCGCGGT
>NZ_JAEVHN010000487.1:0-4736 GCF_016803375.1 Micromonospora sp. 4G55 | reverse complement strand
CGGCGTCTCGCTGACCGTGGCCGCGGTCGGCGACGACTGGTTCGCCGTCGGGCTGATCCCCACCACGCTGAAGCTGACCACGCTCGGCGGCAAGGGCGTCGGTGACCCGGTCAACCTGGAGGTCGACGTGCTGGCCAAGTACGTCGAGCGCCTGCTCGGCGACCGGCTCGCCGGCGGCGGCCTGCCCGGCGCGCCCGCGGGGGGTGGGCGCTGATGGGCCCGCTCGGCTGGCTGCTGGAGGCCCAGCTCGAGATCGCCGGCTCGCCGGTGCTGGTCCGCGAGATCGTCGGCAACGTCTTCGGGCTGGCCTCCGCGCTGCTCGGGCTGCGCCGGCTGGTCTGGGCCTGGCCGGTCGGCATGATCGGCAACGCGCTGCTGTTCACCGTCTTCCTCGGCGGCGTCTTCGCCACCCCGCAGGCGCACGACCTCTACGGCCAGGCGGCCGGCAGGTCTTCTTCTTCTCGGTGAGCGTCTACGGCTGGTGGCGCTGGTCGCGCAACCGCCGCCAGGGCGACGACCAGCCGGCGGTCAGCCCGCGCTGGGCCACCGGCCGGGAGCGGCTCGGCCTGCTGCTGGCCGCCGCCGTCGGCATCGCCGCCGGGTACCCGGTGCTCGCCGCGCTCGGCTCCTGGGGCCCGCTGCCGGACGCCTGGATCCTGACCGGCAGCCTGCTCGCCACGTACGGCATGGCCCGCGGCTGGGTCGAGTTCTGGCTGATCTGGATCGCCGTCGACGCGGTCGGCGTGCCGCTGCTGCTGCGCGGCGGTTTCTACCCGTCGGCGGCCATGTACCTGTTCTACGGCGCGTTCTGCGTCTGGGGTCTCGCCGCCTGGTGGCGGACCTCGCGGGCCGCCCGGTCGGCCGCCCCGCCGATCCCGTCCACCTACTCGGAGGCCGTCGCATGAGTGAGCGCAGCGAGCGAATCATCAGGTCCAGTGCGGTGGTGCCTCATGGCGGCACGGAGCGAAGCGGAGTGTCGGCATGAGCGCGTTCGCCAGTATTGAGCAGGCGGTGGCGGACATCGCCGCCGGCCGGCCGGTCGTCGTGGTCGACGACGAGTCCCGGGAGAACGAGGGCGACCTGATCTTCGCCGCCGAACTGGCCACCCCGGAGCTGGTGGCGTTCATGGTCCGCTGGACCTCCGGCTACATCTGCGTGTCGCTGACCGAGTCGGAGTGCGACCGGCTGGACCTGCCGCCGATGCACCACACCAACCAGGACCGGCGCGGCACCGCGTACACGGTGACGGTCGACGCCCGGGAGGGGATCGGCACCGGCATCTCGGCCGCCGACCGGTCGCACACCATCCGGCTGCTGGCCGACCCGGGCACCGACCCGACCGACCTGTCCCGCCCCGGGCACGTGGTGCCGCTGCGCGCCCGCGAGGGCGGGGTGCTGCGCCGCCCCGGGCACACCGAGGCGGCCGTCGACCTGACCCGGCTGGCCGGGCTGCGTCCCGCCGGCGTGCTCTGCGAGCTGGTCAACGAGGACGGCACCATGATGCGGGTGCCCGACCTGGAGAAGTTCTGCGCCGAGCACGCCCTGACCCTGGTGACCATCGCCGACCTGGTGGCGTACCGGCGGCGGCACGAGAAGCAGGTGGAGCAGGTCGCCGACGCCCGGATGCCCACCCCGTACGGGGTGTTCCGGGCGCTGGGCTACCGCGCCGAGCACGACCCGGCCGAGCACGTCGCCCTGGTCTACGGGGAGATCGGTGACGGGCAGGACGTGCTGGTGCGGGTGCACTCGGAGTGCCTGACCGGGGACGTCTTCGGCTCGCTGCGCTGCGACTGCGGCCCGCAGCTGCAGGCGGCCCTGGCCCGGGTCGCCCGGGAGGGGCGGGGTGTGGTGCTCTACGTGCGCGGGCACGAGGGGCGCGGCATCGGGCTGCTGCACAAGCTCCAGGCGTACCAGCTCCAGGACTTGGGCCGGGACACCGTGGACGCCAACCTCGACCTGGGGCTGCCCGCCGACGCCCGCGACTACGGCACCGGCGCGCAGATCCTCTACGACCTGGGTGTGCGCTCGATGCGGCTGCTGACCAACAACCCGGCCAAGCGGGCCGGGCTGGAGGGGTACGGCCTGACCATCACCGGCCGTGAGGGGCTGCCGATCCGGCCGCACCCGGAGAACGTGCGATACCTGCGGACCAAGCGGGACCGGATGGGGCACCTGCTGGACGAACTGGACGAGGTGACCGAGGCCCCGATGGGCCGGCCGGTCCCCGGCGACGAGATCGGAGCGTAGACATGGCGGGATTCGGCGAGCCCGGGGTGACCACGGTGGACGCCGCCGGGCTGACCGTGGGCGTGGTGGCCGCGCGTTGGCACGCCGACCTGACCGACCACATGCTCGACCGGGCGGTGGCGGCGGCCGAGGCGTGCGGCGCCCGGTCGGTGGTCGCCCGGGTGGCCGGCTCGGTGGAGCTGTCGGTGGTGGCCCAGGCCCTGGCCCGGCGCTGCGACGTGGTGGTCGCCCTCGGCGTGGTGGTCCGCGGTGCCACCGCGCACTTCGACTACGTCTGCCGGTCGGTGACCGACGGCCTCACCCGCGTCGCCCTGGACGAGGGGAAGCCGGTGGCGCACGGGGTGCTCACCGTGGAGACGATCGAGCAGGCCCGCGACCGGGCCGGGCTGCCCGGCTCGGCGGAGGACAAGGGTTGGGCGGCCACCGTGGCGGCCCTCGACGCCGCGCTGGCCATCCGGGACGTGGCCGCGGCCAACGGCCAGCGGGTCGGCTTCGGCCGCTGACCCCCGCCCGTCGTTAATCGGCTCGTTTCGCGGCGTGTCGCGGTGTCCCGGATCGGGGACACCGCGACACGCCGCAAAACGGGGGCCAGGCCCGAGCGTCCGGGTGGGGAGGACGACGCGGCCGGACCCGGTGCGCGAGGTGTCGCCCGGTGACTGGAAGAATCGGATCCCGTGAAGACGTTCGAGGAGTTGTTCGCCGAGCTGCAGGCCAAGGCCGCCGCCGGCACCCCGGGCTCGGGCACGGTCGCCGCCCTGGAGAAGGGCGTGCACTTCATCGGCAAGAAGGTCGTCGAGGAGGCGGCCGAGTCGTGGATGGCCGCCGAGCACGAGGGGCCGGAGCGGACCGCCGAGGAGATCTCCCAACTGCTCTACCAGGTCCAGGTGCTGATGCTCGCCAGCGGTCTCGAGCTCAAGGACGTCTACCGACATCTGTGAGTGCGCCCCGTCGTTGATCACATCTGATCGAAGGAGCACTCCGTCATGCTGCGTGTCGCCGTACCGAACAAGGGCGCCCTGGCCGAGAAGGCCGCCGAGATGCTGCGCGAGGCGGGCTACCGCCAGCGCACCGACCCGAAGGACCTCGTCTGCCGGGACGAGCCCAACGACATCGAGTTCTTCTACCTGCGTCCCAAGGACATCGCCACCTACGTCGGCTCCGGTGACCTCGACGTCGGGATCACCGGCCGCGACCTGCTGATCGACTCCGGCGCGCCGGCCGAGGAGGTGATGGACCTGGCCTTCGCCCGGGCCACCTTCCGCTTCGCCGCCCGCCCGGAGGACGTCCACTCCGTGCAGGAGCTGGGCGGGCACCGGATCGCCACCGCCTACCCGGGGCTGGTCGATCGGTACCTCGGCGAGCTGGGGGTCAAGGCCGACGTGATCCGGCTGGACGGGGCGGTGGAGAACGCCATCCGGCTCGGCGTCGCCGACGTGGTCGCCGACGTGGTGGAGACCGGGGCCACCCTGCGCCAGGCCGGCCTGGTCGTCTTCGGCGACCCGCTGCTGCGCTCCTCGGCGGTGCTGGTCCGCCGCGCCGGCGCCCCGACCCACCCGCAGGCCGAGCAGTTGCTGCGCCGCCTGCACGGGGTGCTGGTCGCCCGCCGCTACGTCATGCTCGCCTACGACGTGCCGGCCGGCCTGCTGGACCGGGCCAGCTCGCTGACCCCGGGCATCGAGTCGCCGACCGTGTCCCCGCTGCACCGGGAGGGCTGGGTCGCCGTGCAGGCGATGGTGCTCCGCGACGACGTGCACCGGATCATGGACGAGCTGTACGAGCTCGGCGCCCGCGCCATCCTGGTCACCAACATCCACGCCTGCCGGCTGTGAGATCCCTGCCGCCGACGGCCGCGCTGGCCCTGGTGGTGCTCGGCGGGGTGGCGTCGGCCGCCCAGGGGGTGGCCAATGCCGAGCTGGGCGAGCGGGTGGGCAGTCCCGTGCTCGGGGCGGTGGTCAACAACGCCGGGGGCTCGCTGCTGGTCCTGGTCGGACTGCTGGTCCTGCCGTCGATGCGGACCGGGCTCGCCGTGCTGCGCCGGTCCCGGCTGCCCTGGTGGTGCTACCTGGGTGGGCTCGGCGGGGCAGCGATCATCGTGATCGGCACGTACGTCGTACCGGTGCTCGGGGTGGCCGTCTTCACCATCGCCCAGGTCGCCGGGGCAGTCTCGGCGGCCTGGCGGTGGACCGGGCCGGCTACGACCGGGCCGGCGGGCACGCCGCGGTGGCCGACAAGGTGCTGGAGGACATCGAGCTGGCCCGGGCGGTCAAGCGCTCCGGCGGGCGGATCGCCCTCGCCGACGGCTCCCGGTTGGCCGCCTGCCGGATGTACGAGAACTGGCCGCAGCTGCGCGACGGCTACACCAAGTCGCTCTGGGCCTCCTTCGGTCACCCGGCCGCGGCGGCGGTCGTGGTGGCCCTGCTGCTCCTGCTCTACACCGCTCCCCCGCTGGTCGCCGTCGCGGCGCTGGTTGCCGGCGCGCCGGTGGTCGC
>NZ_JAEVHN010000486.1:0-4755 GCF_016803375.1 Micromonospora sp. 4G55 | reverse complement strand
GTGGGGAAACGCGCGGGGGACGCGTGCGCTGAGGAGTTCGTCGCGGAACGCTTGGATGCGCGTGATGACCTGTCGCCTGCCGATGGTGTTCTCGATGCGGTCGAGGTACAGGCATCGGGCGGCGAGTTTGTCGAGGTCAACGGTGAAGTAGATCGCCATCAGCGGGTTGACGAACAGGTCGCCGCCGCCGGTGCGCCGGGTGAACCGGACGTCTCCGAACGCGCCGCTGGTGGCGGCGGCGATCTGTCCCTGGACGATGCTCGGCCGGTCCGGGGTGGCGGCCTGGGCGTCGGCGACAGCATCGCGGTACAGCGCCGCCTCCCGGCTGGATCCGGGGATGGACAGGGCACCGAGGTAGCCGCCGTCGCGGTCGAGCGCGGCGAGATTCTCCAGCACCTGGACGTGGTTGACGCCGTCATAGGCGTCGATGCCGAAGCCTAGACTGGTCACCAGCTTGACCGGCACGTCCAGCGCGGCCACGGCGGCCAGGCTGGTGATGTCCTCCACCGGGGTGCCGAGATCGCTTTCGTCGCCGCGCAGCAGGACATCGGTGCCGCCATCGACCAGCACCACCGCATCGATGTCGAGTTGTTCGACCAGGTACCGGTACGCCGCCCGCAACGGCTGGACACCGAGCGGCGGAAAGGCGTACACGGTCGACGGCAGTTCCTGAGCCGCCAGCCACCGGGCGAGCGTCCGTTCGGGGAAGTACCAGTCCGGGCTGGTGGTGTCCGGTTGCACCGCCGCGACGTCCTTCGCTACCCACGCGTCGCGGTCGATCAACTCGAGCTCAGAGAAGGACAGACTGGCCAGGTGCACCTGTGCGCCGCCGCGCCACAGGGCGAACGCCAAGGGCAGGCCGGCGTACACGTCGAACCCACCGCCCGCTCCGGCGATGAGGATGCTCCGCGCCGGAGCCAGCGCGGCAAACAGCGGCGGAACGGCCAACGAGAACGCATCGGGGTCGGCCGGCAGCACGGCAGGGTTGATCACCGCTCAATGATCAGCCACCCGTGCTGCACAAGCCACGTGGCCCACCGCGACCGGCAACAACGATCGGGGTTTACGCACATGCCGCTGATCGTTTGATCGCCAGGCAGCCGCCGCTGGATCACGGATCGAGGTGCGAGCCGGGCTAGAAGCTGAGCGGCACGGTCTCCACGTAGAACTCGGCGCCCTCGACTGGATGCCGCGATGCTAGGTAGGCGTCGGCGGCCTGCCGGGTGAGGAACGCCCCGACCGGCACAACGGTGCCACTCTGACCAGGCCAACTGATCCTGACCATGACGACGTGCAGGTTCATCACGGCTTGCCGGCAGATGGCAGAGGAAGGCACCGGGACGCGGCCGGCCGTGGACCGTGTTTCCGACGGGGCGTTCATCGGCTGGTGCAGTCTGACCCGGTGGAATCCGGACTACCGCAGTGCATCGCTGGGCTACTGCCTCGACGATGCAGCATGGGGCCACGGCTACGCGACGGAGGCCGCACGCGCCTTGCTGCAGTGGGCATTCGACACGCTGGACCTGAATCGAGTCCAGGCCGAAACCGATACGCGCAACGTGGCATCCGCCCGCGTCCTGGAGAAGCTCGGATTCGTGCGTGAAGGGACGTTGCGGGAAGACTGCGTCGTGAACGGCGAGGTCTCCGACTCGTGGATGTACGGGCTGATCAGGCGGGAGTGGCGGCCGTCGTCCGAGCCGGTTCCCGCCCCCTGAGTCCTCGCTCCCTCGCGCGACGTCGCCCGGCACCCGAGTGCTTCGCTACCCGAGTCGATGGGGTAGCAGGATCGGCGGGTCCGCTTCTCGCATCGCGGCGATCGGCGCATGGGTCGGCGCCCCGCTCGCCGACCCCGCCCCAGTGCTCGGCATCAGGACGAAATGGGTGGCTAGGCGAGCCCGTCGCGCCCTACCTTGTGCTGCATCATCTTCTCCGCACCATTCACGAGAGGACTTCACCCCGCGTGACGCCGCCTGCTCTGTAGACCTGACACCTTCCCCGCGCATCGGTCGCTGACGTCGCCGTCGGCTCTTCACCCATGCCTTCCGTCAGGCCTCAAGAGGAGATCATGTCTACGCGTCCGCATATCGTGCTGCCCTGGACCGTTCGGCCCACGCGCCTCCCTCTGCTCTCGAACCGCTGCGTCCGCTGCCGTTCCGGCTCCGCCAGTGCCGGCGACGGGGAGTTCCGCGCCAGCGCCCACGGCACACTCCTCGACGTCGGGCTCCCGGTCACCTGCATTGATCGGCTCTCCGCCGCACCGCAGAGCCCCCGGAGACTTCTCGTTGGTCCTGCCATGAGCCGCCGCCGTGGGCCCGAGCTGGGGCGAGCGGCAAGGTGGCCGCGCCCCGGACTGCATCACGCGGCGGTCCGCACGCGGTCGCTCATGACCGAGCGCGAACGGAGTTCAGGGCCGGCCCGATACCGGCGACGAAGGTGAACGCCCGGGTGCATCCATCAGCGCGGGTGTCTGCGGTAGCCGGCGTTTCTTGACCGCAATGCCGCGTCCGCCGTCGACAACGGGCGGAACCCGACGATCCGGCCCGCGGGGCGCGAGCCACCCGCTGCCCGCGGGCCGGGGCGGGCACTATCGTGCTGACGTGCACATCCGTTTCGACGTCCCAGCCGATCCCGCCTACCCGGGCCGCGTGGCCGCCGCGCTCAGCAGTGTTCGGCTGCGCAGGTACGGCTACGTCGGCGCGGTGCTGACGGCGGTCGGGGCGATCGGTGTCGTCGTGTCGCAAGGGTTCGGGTGGGGCGACCGGATCACGCCGCTGTGCATCGCGCTGATCGTGAGTGGTCTGCTCTCGATGCTCTACTCGCCGTCGGTGCGGTGGCGCGCCCGGCGCCGCTCCAGTCGCTACGCCGTTGAGGGCGGCTACGACATCACCGACGACAACATCATGATGCGCAGCGGATCGGAGTCCGGCGGCATCGCCTGGGACGGGGTCACCAAGGTGAGGGACACCCCTGAGTTCTGGATCCTGTACGTCGGCCGAATGCCGGCGACCGTGATTCCGCGCCGGTTGATGTCCGCCGAGGACGCCGAGACGCTGCGGGCCCACATGGTCGAACGCGGGTTGCTCCAGCCTCGGTGAGCTCGGTTGCCGCGGAGCAACAACGAAACCCCGCTCACCGCAGAACAGTCCACACTGCCCGCACCACGGCAGCACCACCGCCCCGCGCGCTCGTCGTGAGCAGCTCAGGCTCGCAGAGCCCGCACCGCAGTGGACGACATCGCCGCCAACTCCGGCCGGGCAGGCATGAACAACGTCGCGACGCCCAGCGCCTCATTCATCGCGGCGAGTTCGTACTCGTGCGAGAAATCGGTCGAGTTCCTGACCCCGCGGATGATCAGCCCGCACCCGTTGAGCCGGCAGTAGTCGGCGGTCAGCCCATGCCATGCGGCCACCGCAACGTTCTCCCAGCCCGCCGGAAGCAAGCCCCGGATCTCCCTCGCCCGCGCAACAGTCGTCCCAGACGGCCGCTTGCCGTCGTTGACGGCAACAAGGACGGTGACCTGATCGAAGATGCGGCGCGCCCGGTCGACAACATCCAGATGACCCGGCGTGAACGGATCGAACGTCCCTGGATAGACCGCTCGGGCCGACCCGGGACTGCCATCAGCCGCGTGAGTCACCAGGCCAGACTAGGCCAGCGGCAGACCCAAGCACGCCTCACGCCGAGCCTCGTCGGACCAGCTTCGCTGACAGCGGAGACGTGCGAGGCGGCCGGGGAAGCGCTGCCGGGCGCCTCACCGAACTCCTCGTGACACGGGAGAAGCCGATGAGCGGCTGCTGACGGCACCGCCTGGATCAGTGGGACGGGGCGGTCATCCGAACCGGTCAGCCAGCTTCGTCAGCCTGGTGACGTACACCGGCCAGTCATAGTCGTCAGGGATGTTGCTGTTCTCCCGCCGCAGGCCGATCGCGCTGTCGTGCTGCTCGCGCATGATGTCGGCGTGCCCGGCGTGACGAGCGAGGTCGCAGGTCACGTGAATGATGATCCTGTGCAGCGTCACGGCCTGTCGACCCGTCTGCCACCACGGCACCCGCCCCGGCGCGTCGAGCGGCAGTTCTTCGATCGTCTGATCCGCGAACACTCCGACACGGCGATACAGGTCAATCAGCCCATCCTTCGTCTCGTCCTCGCGCGCGTACCAGTCTGCCTGCGGGTCCTCCTCGAACGCCTGCATGGGGACCAGCTCCTCAGGCGTCGGGAATTCGCGCCCGAAGGTGGGCCCGAAGTAGCCGGCTTCGACGTTGAGGCAGTGCTTGAGTACTCCCAGCAGGTTGTTGCCGGTCGCGGTGCGGGGCAGTCTGGCCTCGCGTTCGCTCAGCCCGTCGAGCTTCCAGATCAGGTCGTCGCGGATCGACTGAAGGTAGTGGTGCAGCGCAGTCTTCGCATCGTCCAGATCAGCCATGCCGGCAGTCTTCCTCATCCGCCGAGCCGGCGGGTGAGGTATCGCCTGCAAGATCAGCAGACGCCGGGTGGCCCGGGCCTCGGTCGGTGGACCTCAGCCCGGGTCCCCTGTCGGACCTCAGTCCATGGCGATGTAGAGCCGTTGACCGGCGGGTCGGTAGCCGACGCGCTCATACACCCGCCACGATTTCTCGCCGGAGGCCTCCAGCCAGGCAATCTCCACGCCGGTGGTGAACAGCCGCCGGGTGATGGCGGCGGTGATGGCGCCCGCCAGCCCCTGGCGGCGGTAAGGCGAACGAACGGCGATGCCCGCGACCTCGCTGACCGCGCCGGTGG
>NZ_JAEVHN010000485.1:0-4809 GCF_016803375.1 Micromonospora sp. 4G55 | reverse complement strand
CCGACCAGGATCCCGGCGGCGAGCAGCACCGACTCGGCGCTGATGTCGGCGCCCGGCCGGGACCCGGCGCTCCGCCGCGGCCGCGACGAGCCGCGGCCACCGCCAGCGCCAGACCCCAGCCGGTGGCGCCGGTCAGCGCCACCACCAGGAACGCGACCACGGCCAGACCGGTGGTCAGGCACCGTGCGATCAGTTTCCTGACCAGGTCACCACGCATGTCGCCCACTCGTCTCCGGGTCGCGGGTCAGCCGGCGTCGACGCCGCTGGCCACCCGGTCCTGGTCGGCGGCGGTGGGCTGCGCCGGCACCGGGGCCGGCTCGCCCGGCGCCCGGCGTACGTCGATCACCTGGCCGGTCAGGTCGGAGATCAGCACGTCCAGCGAGGACTGGGCCACCGTCTCGGCGGCGAGCAGGGTGTGCTCGGGCTCCTCGCCGAAGGCCTTGGTGCGCATCGGGGTGGCGGTGCGCTCCGGGTTGATGCAGTTGACCCGCACGCCGAACTCGGCCCACTCGTCGGCCAGCGCCTGGGTCAGGTTGACCAGGGCCGCCTTGGTGGCGGAGTAGAGGGCGTACTGGGCCCGGCCCCGGGTGTAGGAGCTGGACGTGTAGAGCAGCAGCTGACCCTTGGTCTGCTGCAGGTACGGCAGCGACTGCCGGGCGGCGATGACCGGGCCGACGAAGTTGACCTGGAGCACCCGGTCCATCGTCTCCTGGTCCATGTCGGTCAGCGAGCCCTTCTCCAGGATGCCGGCGGTGACCACCACGTGGTCGATCCGGCCGGTGGCCTCGAAGGCGGTCTTCAGCGCGGCCTCGACGTCCTCGACGCGCTCGACGTGGGTGCCGGTGGAGGAGCGGCTGAACGGGAAGACCTGGGCGCCGTAGCGGCGGGCCAGCTCGGCCAGGTCGTGGCCGATGCCGTAGCTGCCGCCGAAGATGACGATCGTGCGGCCGGTCAGCTCCTCGGTGTAGCTGCGGTGGTCGGTCAGCCGGGGCGCCTGGGCGGCGGCGAGCTGGAAGAGCTTGTCCGCCAGGTGCACGTCGACCGGGTGGGTGACCTTGATGTTCTCGTCCGAGCCGTCGATCACCTTGATCGGCGTGCCGGGCAGGTAGCGCAGCACCACGCCGCAGTCGTCGGTGGCGGCGAAGTCCGGGTCGCCCTCGGCCCGCCGGTACGCCTCGCGGATGGTGCCGGAGCGGAACGCCTGCGGGGTCTGGCCGCGGCGCAGCGTGGCGCGGACCGGGATGTCGGTGATGCACTCGTTCTCGTCGACCTGGATGATCGTGTCGGCCGAGGGGATCGCCACGTCGACGGCGGAGTAGGTCCACAGCGCGTTCACGCACTCCCGCACGATGCGGGCGCTGACCAGCGGCCGGACCGCGTCGTGGAAGAGGATGTTGACGTCACCCTCGCCGACCGCGTCCAGGGCGATCCGGGTGGTGGCGTTGCGGGTGTCGCCGCCCTCGATCACCTTGCTGACCTTGCGGAAGCCGGCCTTGTCGACGATCTGCTGGGCGTCGGCGACGTGGCCGGTGGCCATCAGCACGATGATCTCGTCGATCTCCGCCGCGGCCTCGAAGACGGCCAGGGTGTGCTCGATGATCGGCTTACCGGCGATCTTCAGCAGCTGCTTCGGGATGCCCAGGCCGAGCCGGGTCCCGGTGCCACCGGCCAGCACCACCGCCACCGTCCGCGAGGGCCGCCACGGCGCCGGGGTCTCCGGTGTGGCGTCCGGGCCAGTGGTGTGGTCCTGCGTCATTGCCGATCCTCACTTCCAGGAATGCCTGAACGAAAGATTGCGCCCGAGTGGCGACGGGTTGAACCTTAACGCGCGGGCCGCGCCGCCCCAACGGGGCGACGCGGCCCGGGATGCTACTTACCGTTCGAGAACGCCTCGTATGCCCGAATGACCTCGTCGGTGGGCCCGTCCATCCGCAGCACGCCCGATTCCAGCCAGATCGTCCGTTCGCAGGTGTCCCGGATCGAGGAGAGCTGGTGGCTCACCAGGAACACCGTGCCGGCGCCCTCCCGCAGCTCGCGGACCCGCTGCTCGCTGCGCTTGCGGAAGCCCTTGTCGCCGGTGGCGAGCGCCTCGTCGATCAGCAGCACGTCGTGCCTCTTGGCGGCCGCGATGGAGAAGCGCAGCCGGGCCGCCATGCCGGAGGAGTACGTCCGCATCGGCAGGCTGGCGAAGTCGCCCCGCTGGTTGATCCCGGAGAACTCGATGATCTCCGGGGCCATCCGGGCCACGTCGTCCGGGTGCATGCCCATGGCCAGGCAGCCGAGCGTGACGTTCCGCTCACCCGACAGGTCGTTGAGCAGGGCGGCGTTCACGCCGAGCAGCGAGGGCTGGCCCTGGGTGTAGACCGCGCCCCGGTTCACCGGCAGCAGGCCGGCGATGGTGCGCAGCAGGGTGGACTTGCCGGAGCCGTTGCTGCCGATCAGCCCGATCGCCTCGCCCCGGTACGCGGTGAAGGACACCCCCTTGACCGCGTGCACCTCCTGGATGTTCGGTGCGGAGGACCGCTTCACCAGCCGCCGCAGCGCGGCCACCGGCGTGCTGCCCCCACCGGCACCCTTGTGCACCCGGTAGATCACGTGCGCGTCGTCCACCACCACGGTGGGGATCCGCTCCGTCAGCCGGGGCAGCGTGACGGTGGCGTCGTTGGACGCCTCGAAGTGGTCAACCACGGCCGTACTCCTGTTCGCCGCGCCAGAAGTAGATGAAGCCCCCGACACCCGCCAGCACCGCCCACGCCGCACCGACCAGCCAGAGCTGGGCCAGCGACTCGTTGAGCAGTGGCGCCTGTTCGAGCAGGGAGTAGCGGGCCAGCTCGATGTAGACCAGCATCGGGTTGAACTGGACCACGGTCGTCGCCCAGCCCGGCAGCCGCTCGAAGAGGCTGACGCTGTAGAGGACGCCGGAGCCGTACATCCAGGTGCGCAGGATGAAGGGCATGACCTGCTTCAGGTCGCTGGCCTTCGAGCCCATCCGGGCCGCCACCATCACCGCGCCGGCGTTGAACACCGCCTGGAGCAGCAGGGCCGGCACCACCATCAGCCACTTCAGGGTGATCGGCTCGCCGGTCACCAGCACGATGCCGATCAGCACCACCATCGAGGCCAGCAGCTGCTGGAACTGGGTGAGCGTCGCGGCCAGCGGCAGGCTGGCCCGGGGGAAGTGCAGCGCGCGGATCAGCCCGAGGTTGCCGCTGATCGACTGGGTGCCGGCCAGCAGGGCGCTCTGGGTGAAGTTGAAGATGAACAGCCCGGTGGTCAGGTAGGCGATGAAGTTCGGGATCTCGTTCTGCGCCAGCACCACGCCGAAGATCAGGTAGTAGACCGCGGCGTTGGTGAGCGGGGTCAGCACCTGCCAGACCTGACCCAGCTTGGCGTTGCTGTACGAGGCGACGAGCTTGGCGTTGGCGTACGCGGCGATGAAGTGCCGGTAGGACCACAGCCGGCGGCTGTATTCGGCCAGGGAGGGGCGCTCACCGGCGACCCGTAGTCCGTGCCGGGCGGCCAGCTGCGCCTGGGTCAGGCCCGTTTCGGGGTCGACCAGCGCGGTGTCGGCCATGGAAGGGCGCTCCGATCTTTCGTGCCAAAGGGATGCGCGCGACGATGGAATCTTAGAGGGAGCTGTTCGCGGAGGCCGCCTCGTCGCTGCGTGGACGGTAGTCCAAAACACGTCGGGACGCAACCGTACCGTCGTTGCGGTACATTGGCCCACGTGACAGCTGCGGAAGGTCCCCGATGACCAGCGAAAAGAGGCGTACGCCGGCCGGCGCCGCGGTGCTCCGGGGCGACATCACGAAGGCCATCCGGCGCGCGCTGATGCAGGAGCTCGCCGCGGTCGGCTACGGCCGGCTCTCGATCGAGGCGGTCGCCCGCCGGGCCGGGGTCAGCAAGACGGCCATCTACCGCCGGTGGAGTTCCAAGCTCGAGCTGGTCCTGGAAACCGTGGTCGCCGCCGCCGGCAACAAGCTGCCCGCGCTGGACACCGGCACCCTCCGCGGCGACCTGGCGCTGCTGTTCCAGGTGGTGGCGCACGCGCTGAGCCACCCGCTGGCCTCGCAGATCATCCCCGACCTGCTCGCCGAGGCGGCCCGCAACCCGACCATCGACCAGACCCTGCAGCAGGTGCTCCGGGGCAAGCAGCAGGAGATCGGCGGCCAGCTCATCGGCCGGGCGATTGAGCGCGGCGAGCTGCCGGCCGGCACCGACCCGGACGCCGCGGTCGACCTGATCGTGGGGCCGATCTACTGGCGGCTCGCCATCGCCCGCACCCCGCTCACCGACACCTACCTCGACACCCTCGCCGAGGCGGTCGCGGCCGGCCTCGGCGCCGAACCGGCGCTGCCCCGCCAGCGCGAGGCGCCGGTGTCCGGCTGACCCGGGAAACACCGGTGAACCCCGACGCGTCACCGCCACGCCACCTGCCGGACATCACGAAAAGGTGGTTCCGGCTACTCTGCAACCCGGACCGGAGCCGGACCGCCCCCGTGGCGCCGCCCGCCGCATGCCTGTCGCGCACATCGCCCACACAACGACAAGGACGACCCGTGTCGAACGCCGACCACGTTGCCGTCGAGGAGCGTCCCGCTCCCGCGGACGCGTCCCCCGAGAGCCCGCAGGCGCCCGGTCGGCGCCGGCTGTCCGCGCTGATCGCGGCGCGCCCGCCGCCGTCACCGACGCGGGCGTGGTCGGCTTCGCGCTGTGGACCGTGCTCTACCACGCCGCGTTCCTGTTCAGCCTCCGCCCGTCGGTGACCTTCCTGATCTGGGTGGCGTCCGGCGTCCTGCTGGCCGGCTG
>NZ_JAEVHN010000484.1:0-4821 GCF_016803375.1 Micromonospora sp. 4G55 | reverse complement strand
GTACGTCGGGGTGGTGGGCGCCCGGGAGGCGGCCGACGGGTCGGTCTCGCTGCGCCTGCGCGACGGCCGGGGGTTGGACGCGATGCCCGTCGCGGACGCACTGGGGCTGGTCGGGGCGGTGGTCGCCGCCCGCTCGACCGACCTGCTGCCGCCCGCCGCCTGAGCCGGTCATGAGGAGAGCGCCCCCTGGACCGACGGGGTCCGGGGGGCCGCCCCGTCGTCCTCGTCGTCCACCAGCGCGCCGGCGAACTGCGACCGGTACAGCCGGTGGTACGCCCCCTTCGCGGCGACCAACTGCTCGTGGGTGCCCTGCTCGACGATCCGGCCGTGCTCCATCATCAGGATCAGGTCGGCGTCCCGGATGGTGGAGAGCCGGTGCGCGATGACGAAGCTGGTCCGGTCCGAGCGCAGCGCCGCCATCGCCCGCTGGAGCAGCACCTCCGTGCGGGTGTCCACACTGCTGGTGGCCTCGTCCAGGATCAGCAGCGACGGCTCGGCCAGGAATGCCCGGGCGATCGTGATGAGCTGCTTCTCGCCGGCGCTGACGTTGCTGCCCTCCTCGTCGATGACGGTGTCGTAGCCGTTCGGGAGGCTGCGCACGAAGCGGTCCACGAAGGTGGCCCGGGCGGCGGCCAGGATCTCCTCCTCGGTGGCGTCGGGCCGGCCGTAGGCGATGTTGTCCCGGATGGTGCCGCCGAAGAGCCAGGTGTCCTGGAGCACCATGCCGATCCGGCTGCGCAGCTCGTCCCGGGGCATGCTGGTGATGTCCACCCCGTCGAGGGTGATCCAGCCCGCGTCCAGCTCGTAGAAGCGCATGATCAGATTGACCAGGGTGGTCTTGCCGGCGCCGGTCGGGCCGACGATCGCCACGGTGTGACCCGGCTCGGCGACCAGCGACAGGTCGTCGATCAGCGGCTTTTCCGGGTCGTACCGGAAGGAGACGTGGGCGAACTCGACCCTGCCGGTGACCCGGGCCGGTGCAACGGTGTCCTGGCTCTGCTCCTGGGCGTCGAGCACCGCGAAGACCCGCTCGGCGGAGGCCACCCCGGACTGGAGCAGGTTGGCCATCGAGGCGACCTGGGTGAGCGGCTGGGTGAACTGCCGCGAGTACTGGATGAACGCCTGCACGTCGCCGAGGCTCATCGTCCCGGACGCCACCCGCAGCCCGCCGACCACAGCGATCGCGACGTAGCTGAGGTTCCCGACGAACATCATCGCCGGCATGATGATCCCGGAGATGAACTGAGCCCCGAAGCTGGCTCGGAACAGCTCCTCGTTCTTGGCGTGGAAGGCGGCTTCCACCTCGCGCTGCCGGCCGAAGACCTTGACCAGCTCGTGACCGGTGTACGCCTCCTCGATCTGGCCGTTCAGCTCACCGGTGTGCCGCCACTGGGCGATGAACTTCTGCTGGGACCGCTTGGCGATCTGCTGGGTCACGATCACCGACAGCGGCACCGCGACCAGCGCGACCAACGCCAGCAGCGGCGAGATCCAGAACATCATGGCCAGCACGCCGACGACGGTCAGCAGCGAGGTGAGCAGCTGGCTGAGCGTCTGGGACAGAGTCTGCGAGATGTTGTCGATGTCGTTGGTGACCCGGCTGAGCAGCTCGCCCCGGGGCTGCCGGTCGAAGTAGGGCAGCGGCAGCCGGTGGAGCTTCTCCTCCACCTCGGCGCGCAGCCGCAGCACGGTCCGCTGCACCACCCCGTTGAGCAGCCATCCCTGCCACCAGATCAGCACACTGGCCGCCAGGTAGAGCGCCAGGGCCAGCACGAGCACCCGGCCGAGGGCGGTGAAGTCGATCCCGGCGCCCGGCACCACGTCCATCCGGGCGAGCATGTCGGCGTAGTTGTCGTTGCCGGCGGCCCGGGCCGCCGCCACGGCCTGCTCCGTGGTGGTCCCGGCGGGCAGTTGCCGACCGATCACCCCGCTGAAGATCAGGTCGGTGGCGTGGCCGAGGAGCTTCGGCCCGATGACGCTGAGCCCGATGCTCGCCACGGCGAGCGTGATCACCGCGGCCAGCTGGAGCCGGTGTGGCCGCAGCCGGCGGAGCAGACGCCGGGCCGACGGACCGAAGTTCATCGACTTCTCGGCCGGCATCGCGGCGCCCATCCACGGTGGACCGCCGCGCTGGCCGCCGGGGGGCAGCCGCTTCGGCGTCCGTGTCTCCGGGACCTTCTGCTCGGGTACGGGCGCCCGGCCGTCACCGGCCCGCGTGGTTCGCTCGTCGGGCTTGCTCACGCCGGCACCTCCGCCGTCTGCTGGGACGCGACGATCTCGGCGTACGTCGGGCAGCTCTCCAGTAGTTCCTCGTGTCGTCCCGTGCCGACGACGCCGCCGTCCTCGAGCACGATGATCTGGTCGGCGTCGACGATCGTGGAGACCCGCTGGGCCACGATCACCACGGCCGCGTCCGCGGTGACCGGCCGCAGCGCCGCCCGCAGCCGGGCGTCGGTGCCGAGGTCCAGCGCCGAGAACGAGTCGTCGAAGAGGTAGATCTCCGGCTGGCGGACCAGCGCCCGGGCGATCGCCAGCCGCTGCCGCTGACCGCCAGAGACGTTCGTGCCGCCCTGGGCGATCGGGGCGTCCAGCCCGCCCGGCATCTCGGCCACGAAGTCCCGCGCCTGGGCGATCTCCAGCGCCCGCCACAGCTCCTCGTCGGTGGCGTCCGGGTTGCCGTACCGGAGGTTGCTGGCGACCGTTCCGCTGAACAGGTACGGCCGCTGCGGCACCAGCCCGATCCGGCGCCACACCTCGTTCGGTTCCAGCAGCCGCACGTCCACCCCGTCGACCAGCACCGCGCCGGCGGTCGGGTCGACCAGTCGGGGGATCAGGGTGAGCAGGGTGGTCTTGCCGGCGCCGGTGGACCCGATGATGGCGGTGGTCCGGCCCGGCTCGGCCCGGAACGAGATGTCGTGCAGCACCGGAGCACTCGCCCCGGGGTACTGGAAGGCGACGCGACGAAGCTCCAGCTCGGCGCGCCTGGTCATCGCGATCATCGGATCGTCCGGTGGCACCACCGACGACTCGGTGTCCAGCACCTCGACGATCCGCTCGGCGCAGACCGCCGCGCGCGGCACCATCATCAGCATGAAGGTGGCCATCATGACGGCCATCAGGATCTGCATCAGGTACTGCAGGAACGCGGTCAGCGCGCCGATCTGCATCTGGCCGGCGTCGACCCGCTGCGCGCCGAACCAGAGCACCGCGACGCTGGAGACGTTGAGCACCAGCATGATCACCGGGAAGATCAGGGCCTGCAGGCGGCCCACCCGCAGCGCCGTCGCGGTGAGGTCGGCGTTGGCGACGCCGAACCGGTCCGTCTCGTACGGCTCGCGGACGAACGCCCGGATCACCCGGATGCCGGTGATCTGCTCGCGCAGCACCCGGTTGACCGTGTCGATCCGGGTCTGCATCTCCCGGAATCCCGGCACCATCCGCCGGACGACCAGGCCCAGCGCGATCGCCAGCACCGGCACGCAGACGAGCATCAGCCGGGAGAGCGCGAGGTCCTCCCGCAGCGCCATCACCACCCCGCCGACGCACATGATCGGCGCGGCGACCAGCATGGTGCAGCTCATCAGCACGAGCATCTGCACCTGCTGCACGTCGTTGGTGTTGCGGGTGATCAGCGAGGGCGCGCCGAACCGGGCGACCTCCCGGGCGGAGAAGCGGTTGACCTGCGCGAAGACGGCGGTCCGGGCGTCCCGGCCGAAGCCCATCGCGGTCCGCGCGCCGAGGTAGACGGCGGCCACCGAGCAGGCGATCTGGACCAGGCTGACCAGCAGCATCCAGCCGCCGGTACGCATGATGTAGTCGGTGTCGCCCCGGGCCACGCCCTGGTCGATGATGTCGGCGTTGAGGCTCGGCAGGTAGAGCGAGGCCATCGTGCCGACGAACTGGAGCAGCACCACCCCGGCCAGCGGCCGGCGGTACGGGCGAAGGTGATTGCGCAGTAGGCGGATCAGCACGGGCGGCCTCCCGGTCTCGCCTCGGGTTCCTGGTCTGCCGGGTTCAACCTGGCGTCCTCCCCGTCGGACATGGTCACAATCAACTCGGTCAGGAACTCGCGGATCACCGCCTTCTTCGCCGGGTCGGCGTCGACGGAGGTCAGCGGGGTGTCGCTGTGGATCAGGTCGAAGAGGGCCTGCACGTGCTCGCGTCCCTTGTCGGTCAGGGCGAGCTGCACCGTCCGGCGGTCGGCGCCGGCCCGGTGCCGCTCGACGAAGCCGTCGCGCTCCAGGGTGTCGACGATCCCGGTGAGGGTGGCGGGCCGGACGAAGGAGCGTTCGGCGACGTCCCGGTGGGTGGTCTCGCCGGTGCGGGACAGGATGAACAGCACCCGCATCCCGGCGGTGGTGAGGCCGTGGTGCTCGGACAGGTAGCGACCCCAGTGCTGGTCGACCAGGTGGCCGGCGACCGAGACCAGCCGCCCCATCGGCGCGTTACGCAGCAGGTCCGGGAATCGGGCCAGGGGTTCCATGTGCACGCGCTGACGTTAGCCCCCGGATCGTCAGGGGCCAAACTAATATCCGACATTGCATCTTGTCGTTGACAAGTTATGCTGCCCGGCATGACGACGCGCGGCTACCACCACGGCGACCTGCGGCGGGCCCTGCTCGACGCGGCGGTCCAGGCGATCGAGGAAGCGGGGCCGGCCGCGCTGAGCCTGCGGGATCTGGCCCGCGCGCCGGCGTGTCGCACGCCGCCCCGGCCCACCACTTCGGCGACAAGGCCGGGCTGCTCACCGCGCTCGCCGTCGAGGGGTACGACCGCCTCGCCGACGAGCTGCGCGGGGCGGGCGACGACCTGCTGGAGGTC
>NZ_JAEVHN010000483.1:0-4844 GCF_016803375.1 Micromonospora sp. 4G55 | reverse complement strand
ACCGGCGAACCGCTGGTCGTGCCGCTGCGCGTCGACCCGGCCGCCGTCCGGGCCCGGGGCGAGGTGCCGACCCTGCTCCGCGGCCTGGTCACCGCCCCCACCCGGCGCACCGCCGCCGGTACGACCAACGGCGGCGGCACGGCCACCGGGCTGGCCCAACGGCTCGCCGGGGTCACCGAGGCGGAACGGCACCGCGTCCTGGTCGAACTCGTCCGCGCCCGGGTGGCAGCGGTGCTCGGGCACTCCGGCGTCGAGGCGGTCGCCCCCGACCGGGCGTTCAAGGACCTCGGCTTCGACTCGCTCGCCGCCGTCGAGCTGCGCAACGCCCTCAACGAGGCGACCGGCCTGCGGCTGCCCGCCACCCTGGTCTTCGACCACCCGACCGCCGAGGCCGCTGCGCGTTTCCTCGCCGACCGGCTGGTCGGCGTCGCCCCCGCCGCCGCACCGGCGCCCGCCGCGACCACCCCGGCCGCGCCCGACGACGACCCGATCGCCATCGTCGCGATCCACTGCCGCTACCCCGGCGAGGTGCGCTCCGCCGACGACCTGTGGCGACTGCTGGTCCAGGAGCGCGACGCGATTTCCGAGTTCCCGGTCGACCGGGGCTGGGACGTCGACGCGGTCTACGACCCGCAGCCCGGCGCGGCCGGGAAGACGTACGTCAAGACCGGCGGGTTCCTGCACGACGCGGCCGAGTTCGACCCGGAGTTCTTCGGCATCATGCCGCGCGAGGCGCTCGCCATGGACCCGCAGCAGCGGCTGCTGCTCCAGGGCGCCTGGGAGGCGTTCGAGCGCGCCGGCATCGACCCCGCCTCGATGCGGGGCAGCCGCACCGGCGTCTACGTCGGCGTCATGTACACCGAGTACGGCAGCCGGGTGCAGCAGCACGTGCCCGAGGAGATCGCCGCGTACCTCAGCGGCGGCAGCGGCGCCAGCATCGCCTCCGGGCGGGTGGCGTACGCGCTCGGACTGGAGGGGCCGGCGGTCACCATCGACACGGCCTGCTCCTCGTCACTGGTCGCGCTGCACATCGCCTGCCAGGCGCTGCGCCACGGCGAGGTGGAGATGGCGCTGGCCGGCGGCGTGACCGTGCTGCCCACGCCGGACGTCTTCGTCGACTTCAGCCGGCAGCGGGGCCTCGCCCCGGACGGCCGGTGCAAGGCGTACGCGAACGGCGCCGACGGCACCGGCTGGTCCGAGGGGATCGGACTGCTGCTGGTGGAACGCCTCTCCGACGCCCGGCGCAAGGGTCACCCCGTGCTGGCCGTGGTGCGCGGCTCGGCGATCAACCAGGATGGCGCGTCCAACGGGCTGACCGCCCCGAACGGCCCCTCCCAGCAGCGGGTCATCGAGGCCGCCCTGGCCGCCGCCGCGCTCGCCCCGGCCGAGGTGGACCTGGTCGAGGGGCACGGCACCGGCACCGCGCTCGGCGACCCGATCGAGGCGCAGGCCCTGCTCGCCACGTACGGCCGGGACCGGGACCGTCCGCTGTGGCTCGGGTCGGTCAAGTCGAACCTCGGGCACACCCAGGCCGCCGCCGGCGTGGCCGGGGTGATCAAGGCGGTGCAGGCGATGCGGCACGGGCTGATGCCGGCGACGCTGCACGTCGACGCCCCCTCCGACGAGGTGGACTGGTCCTCCGGCGCGGTGGAGCTGCTGACCCGGCCGCGGGAGTGGCCGGCGCAGGGACGCCCCCGCCGGGCGGCGGTCTCGTCCTTCGGGCTGAGCGGCACCAACGCTCACATGATCATCGAGGAGGCGCCGGCGGACCTCGCCGGCCCGGACCGGCTCGCCGGCCCGCCGACCGGTGACGCCGACACTGTGCCGGTGCGGCCGTGGCTACTGTCCGGGCGTACCGACCGGGCGCTGCGGGCGCAGGCGGAGCGGCTGGTCGCCCACCTCGACGGCCGGGACGACCTGGCCGACCGGGACGTCGCGTGGTCGCTGGCCACCGGCCGGGCGGCCCTGGAACACCGGGCCGTGGTGCTCGGCGCGGACCGTGCGGAGCTGGTCGACCGCCTGACCGTCCTGGCGGCCGGGGAGGTCGTCACCGGCGTGGTATCCGGCGTTGCCCGCTCCGGCGGCCGGACGGCGGTGGTCTTCACCGGTCAGGGCGCGCAGCGCCTCGGGATGGGTCGTGAGCTGCATGCGGTGTTCCCGGTGTTCGCGGCGGCGTTCGACGCGATGGTGGCGGAGCTGGATGCGCATCTGGACCGGCCGTTGCGTGAGGTGGTCTGGGGTGACGACGAGGACCTGATCCGCCGGACGGGCTATGCGCAGGCCGGCTTGTTCGCGGTCGAGGTGGCGTTGTTCCGGCTGGTGGAGTCGTGGGGTGTGCGGCCGGACTTCGTGGCTGGGCATTCGATCGGTGAGTTGGCCGCCGCGCATGTGGCGGGGGTGTTGTCGTTGGCGGATGCGGCCCGTCTGGTGGCGGCTCGGGGTCGGTTGATGCAGGCGTTGCCGGCTGGTGGGGCGATGGTGGCGATCCGGGCGTCGGAGGAGGAGGTGCGGGCGGCGCTGGCGGGACAAGGTGCCTCTGTCGCGTCCTACCGACCTGATGACGTAGACGATTCAGCCTCCACTGGCGACGGTGCGGCGGCGGGTGCCGGTGTGGACGTCGCGGCCGTCAACGGTCCCCGGTCGGTGGTCATCTCCGGTCCGGAAGCGGCCGTGCTGCACGTGGCCGAGCACTTCGCCAACCTTGGTCGCAAGACCACGCGGCTGCGGGTGAGTCACGCCTTCCACAGCGGGTTGATGGACCCGATGCTCGACGACTTCCGGGCCGTGGCGGCAGGGCTGACCTACGCCGAGCCGCAACTCCCGGTCGTGTCGAACCTGACCGGTGCCGTGGCGAGCACCGAGCTGACCGACCCGGATTACTGGGTGCGCCACGTCCGGGAGGCGGTCCGCTTCGCCGACGGCATCACCGCCCTGCACCAGGCGGGAGTCACGACGTTCCTGGAACTCGGTCCGGACGCCGCGCTCACCCCGATGATCGAGGGCGTCGTGACCGACACCGTCGTCGCGCCGGCCCAGCGCCGGGACCGGTCCGAGGTGACGCAGCTGCTCGACGCCCTGGCCCGGCTGCACGTCACCGGCACCCCGATCCGCTGGACCGAGGTGCTCGGCGGTGGCAGCCGCGTCGACCTGCCCACGTACCCGTTCGAGCGGCGGCACCTGTGGTTGAACGCCCCGAAGACCCGGGCCGGCGACGCCGCCGGGCACGGCCAGCGCGACGCCGACCACCCGCTGCTCAGCGCCGTCATGGTGGCGCCGCAGGGCGGCGGCGTGGTCCTCACCGGCCGGCTCGCCCTCGACACCCACGCCTGGCTGGCCGACCACAACGTGATGGGCATGGGGCTGCTCCCCGGCACCGGCTTCGTCGAGCTGGCCCTGCGCGCCGCCGAGGAGGTCGGCTGCGACGTGGTCGAGGAACTGATCATCGAGCAGTTGATGCCGCTGCCCGACCACGGCGGCGCGGCCGTCCAGGTGGTGGTGGGGGAGCCGGACACCGGCAACCGCCGGAGCATCGCCATCTGGTCCCGGTTCGACGACGCCCCGCCGGAGGTGGGCTGGACCCGGCACGTCACCGGCTGGCTCGCCACCGAGAACACGCCGCCGGTCACCCCGGAGGAGTTCGGCGTCGGCGTGGGTCAGTGGCCGCCGGCCGACGCCCAGCCGGTCGACATCAGCGGCGTCTACGACTACCTGACCGCGCAGGGGTACCACTTCGGGCCGATGTTCCGCGGGCTGCGTGCCGTCTGGCTGCGCGGCCGGGACCTCTTCGTCGAGGTGGCGCTCCCCGACGAGGCCCGGCAGGACGCGGCCGCGTACCGGCTGCACCCGTCGCTGCTCGACGCCGCACTCAGCGCCACCGACTTCCTCGGCGGGCGCAAGCCGCAGGACATCGGCGCCGGCCAGCTGCCGTTCTCCTGGACGGGGGTACGGCTGCACTCCGGCGGCCGCAGCCGCCTGCGGGTACGGATCAACTGGACCAACTCCGACGAGAGCGCCGGCTCCGAGGCGGTCCGCCTGGACCTGGCCGACACCGCCGGCACCCCGGTCGCCACCGTCGAGTCGCTGGTGGTCCGGCCGGTCACCGCGGACCGGCTGGTGGCCGCCGGAGCGGCGATGACCGGCACCCGCCACCTCGACTCGGTGTTCCGGGTCGACTGGCCCCAACTGCCGCTGGGCGAGGCCGCCGAGGCCGTACCCGAGCGGTGGGCGGTGCTCGGCGGCGAGGTCGACCTCGGCCGCGCGGGCGTGCCCGCGTACCCGGACCTGGCGGCGCTGGCCGCGGCGGCCGCGACGGACGGCGTACCCGATGTGGTGTTCCTGCCGGTCGAGCCGGCGGACGGCGAGGTGCCCGAGGCGGTCCGCGACGGCCTGGCCGGGGTGCTGGAGACTACCCAGGCGTGGCTCGCCGACGAGCGGTTCGCCGCCACCCGGCTGGTGGTGCTGACCTGGTTCGCGGCGGACGACGACAGCGGGCACCTCGACCTGACCGTCGCTCCCGTCTGGGGCCTGCTGCGCGCCGCGCAGGCCGAGCACCCCGACCGGCTGATGCTGGTCGACCTCGACTCCGACGAGGCCAGCCTGCGGATGCTGCCGGCCGTGGTCACGCTGCCCGAGCCGGAGGTCGCCGTGCGCGGCAACCAGGTGAAGGTGCCCCGGCTGGCCCCCGTCCCGGTGCCGACCGAGCCGCCCCCGTCGCCCTGGCGGCCCGACGGCACGGTGCTGGTCACCGGCGGCACCACCGGTCTCGGCGCGCTGGTCGCGCGGCACCTGGTCGGCACGCACGGCGTGCGACACCTGGCGCTGGTCAGCCGGCGTGGCCCGGAGAC
>NZ_JAEVHN010000482.1:0-4891 GCF_016803375.1 Micromonospora sp. 4G55 | reverse complement strand
GCGGGACTCAGCCCGACGTCCCGGGTCAGGTAGAGGGGCGCGCCGGCCAGCCAGAGCCCCGAGCCGACGGTGTTGGCGAGGTGGCCAGGGCCAGGGTGCGCAGCCGGCCGGGCGGCGGCAGTGGCGACCAGCGCGGGCGGGCGATCATCCGGTCAACCGTAGGACCCGGCCGTCGCCTGCGGCGGCCCCGACGTGGGCGACGCCGGTCATATCCACCGCCACCTTATGACGATTCCACCGCCACCTTATGACGATTCCGGTATTCCACAGATGCCCATCGATACATCTAGCATCAATGAACATCTATCGATGGGAGGTCGGATGTTCCGACGACACAATCTTCCGCGTACGGCGGGTGCCCTGCTCGCGATGGTGCTGGCGGCGCTCGGCCTGGTGGCGGTCGAGGCGACCGCGGCCTCGGCGGCCGTCCGGACCGTCTACTACGACGCCAGTCGGGCCGGCGAGTTCCGCACCAACTTCGACCAGGCCGCCACGATCTGGAACAGCTCGGTGAGCACCGTGCGGCTCGCGCCGCGCACCCCCGGCAACGTCACCATCTACGTCGACGACGGCTGGCCCCGGGCGCAGCCGACCGGGCTCGGCTCCGGCCGGGTGTGGATGGGCTGGCAGGCGGTGAACCAGGGGTACGACCGGACCCGGATCGCCACCCACGAGATGGGCCACATCCTCGGCCTGCCCGACCGGCGTACCGGGCTCTGCTCCGACCTGATGTCCGGCAGCAGCGCGCCGGTGTCCTGCCGGAACGCGTACCCGAGCGCCGCCGAGGCGTCCCGGGTGAACTCGCTGTTCGGCGGCACGCTCACCGCGCCCACCACCGGGGTCAGCTACACCTGGACCGGCGCCGAGGACCCCGGGCCGTTCGTGGTCGGTGGCCGCCCGGCCAGCGAGAACTACCGTGGATGGTCTACGTCTCCGGCTGCACCGGGACGCTGATCAAGGCGAACTGGGCGGTCACCGCCCGGCACTGCTCGACCCCGTCGTCGGTGCGGGTGGGCAGCGTCAACCGCACCACCGGCGGGACCGTGGTCCGGGTGACCAGGGCGGTGAGCCACCCGTCCGTGGACGTCAAGCTGCTGCAACTGGCCAGCTCGGTCAGCTACGCCCCGGCGCCGATCCCGGGCACCTCCGGCGCCGTCGGCACGGCCACCCGGATCATCGGCTGGGGGCAGACCTGCCCGCAGCGGGGCTGCGGCTCCGCGCCCGCGGTCGCCAACGAGCTCGACACCTCCATCGTCGCGGACAGCCGGTGCAGCGGCATCAACGCGACGTACGAGATCTGCACCAACAACACGAACGGCAACTCGGGCGCCTGCTACGGCGACTCCGGCGGCCCGCAGGTGCGGCGGATCAACGGGGTGTGGAACCTGATCGGCGCCACCAGCCGGGCCGGGAACAACAACCCCACCTGCGCCACCGGCCCGTCCATCTACGTCGACCTGCCGTCGATCCGTTCCTGGATCAGCACCCAGGTGGGCGGCCTGCCCGTCTGAGCACGACCCGTACACCCGGGGCGTCCGTTCCTTCCGCAACGGGCGCGGACGCCCACCCGGGCCGCCGTGACCGCCGCCGTTTCCCGGAGGCGGTCGCGGCGGCCCGGTCCGGTCGGTGTGACGCCACCCGTCCGGGGTGGGCGTGGCGGTCCGGGCCGGGGGCGTGACCGCTGACGGGTCGGCCGGGCGCCCCGAAATTCGGTGGTCGGCACGGCACCACGGGTGGTTGGGTCTGGGCCGTGGAGCGGATCAGAACGGCCCGGACGGACGAACTCGCCGACCTGCAACGGATCGAGGTGGCCTCCGGGGCGCCGTTCCGGGAGATCGGCATGGTCGACATCGCCGACGCGCCGCCGCTCGACCTGGACGTGCTCGGCGAGGGCCAGCGGGCCGGTCGGGTCTGGGTGGCGGTCGGGCCGGACGACCAGCCGATCGCCTTCGCCGTGGCGCACCTGGTCGACGACTGCGCCCACGTCCAGCAGATCAGCGTCCACCCCACCCACGCCCGCCGGGGCGTCGGCCGGCGGCTGCTCGACCACGTTGCCGGCTGGGCGGGTCAGCGGGGCCTGCCGGCGCTGACCCTGACCACCTTCCGCAGCGTGCCGTGGAACGCGCCGTACTACGCCCGCTGCGGGTTCGTCGCGTTGCCAGCGGCGCAGGTCGGCCCCGGCCTGGCGGAAGTGCTGGCGGCCGAGGCGGCGCTGGGCCTCGACATGACCGACCGGGTCGCGATGCGCCGGGCGACGCGCTAGCGGTTGCCGCCGCTGGCCGACGCCTCACTCCGGCCCCGATTGCCGGCAGTTTCCCGGAAAGAGTGGCCTTCCGGAGGCGGGAGGCCACTCTTTCCGTGAACGTGCGCGGATCTTGACCGGCGCGCGGGGCGTCGGGATGGGGTCAGGACAGGGTGCAGGCGGCGCCGTTGAGGGTGATCAGGTTGGGGGTGGGGTTGGCGAGGGTGCCGGCCTTGCCGAGGAGGCCGAAGGTGACGCTGCCGCCCGGCGGGATCTTCCCGTTGTACGCCAGGTTCCGAGCCGTCACGGTGGCCCCGGACTGGCTGACCTGGGCCGTCCACGCCTGCTCGACCTTCTGGTCGCCCGTGAAGGCGTACCGGACGGTCCAGCCGTTCACCGCGCTCGTGCCGGTGTTGCGGATGGTCAGCTGGGTGTTGAAGCCGTCCGGCCAGGCGCCGTGCACCTGGTACGTGGCGGCGCAGCGCTGCGCGGGCACCGCCCCGGCGTCGCCCTGGTCGGCGAGGAACGAGGCGAGCCAGGCCAGCGCCGAGTTCCAGTTGATCGCCACCTCGTTGGTCGCGTACGAGTTGATGTCGTCGACGTAGCAGAACATCGGCTTGCAGCCGGCGAGCAGCTGCGCGGCGTACGGGTCCTGGAGGGCGGCGTTCGGGCCGCCGGCCAGCGAACCGGCCGGCGGGTTCGGCAGGTTCGCATCCAGCTGGTGGGCGAAGATCCGACTGTGCTGGTTGCGGGCGTGCTGCTCGCCCCAGCCGGTCACGTACGACATGTTGAGCGCGTTGCGGCCGAGCAGGTAGTCCGTCGCCTGCACCGCCCCGTCCCGGTAGGTCGCGTTCCGGGTCAGGTCGAAGGCGGTGGCCAGCACGACCGCGTTGTTGACGACGTTGCTGTTGCTGCCCCACACGTAGCTGCCGGCGTCCGCGGGCAGCGGCAGGCCGTACGCCTGGGCGCGCAGCGCCGCCAGGTACCGGCCGGCGGCCTCGGTCACCGAGGCGCGGATCCGGGCCTTCTCGGCGGCCGGCAGGCCGTTCGGCACGGTGGCCAGGTCGAGGCGGCCGAGGGCGGCCACGCTCTGCCAGCCGAAGGCCCCGCCGGCGGCGAAGACGTCGCCGGTGTGGTGCGGCGAGGCGGTCAGGTCGTCCAGGTAGCTCTTCTTCCCGGTGGTCAGGTACAGCTCGACCGCCGCCCAGTAGAACTCGTCGGTGACGGTGGTGTCGTCGTACGCCCCGCCGCCGGTGCCGTCGGCCGCGCTGGCGTAGCTCGCCGGGTGCGCCTGGGCGGCGCGTACGCGGTCCTCGCGGCGGTGCCGCAGCGGGCGGCGAAGGCCGCGTCGTAGGGGGCGAAGAGGCGGGCGCACTGGGCGGCGACGGCGGCCAGGTTGAGGGTGGCCGCGGTGGACGGCGGGTGCAGTTCGCGCGGCTGCGGGTCCTCGTGCGGGGCCAGCGGCAACCCGGTCCAGTTCCGGTCGTGGATCTTGTGGTGGGCCATCCCGGCGAGCGGCCGCCGGCCGGCACCTGCATGCGCAGCAGGAACTCGAGTTCCCAGCGGGCCTCGTCGAGCACGTCGGGGACGCCGTTGCCGCGCTCGGGCACCCGCAGGGTCGCGTCGCCCAGCGCCGCGCCGCCGTCGGCGGTCTCCGCCGTCTTGGTCCGCTCGAAGGTGTTCAGCAGCTGGTAGGTGGCGATGCCGCCGTTGACCACGTACTTGCCGTGGTCGCCGGCGTCGTACCAGCCGCCGCGCACGTCCAGGGAGTAGTCGCAGACGCCGGGCTGGCAGGGCACCTCGGTGTCGCCCTGGTTGGGCGCGACGCCGACGTGGCCGGCCGGGCGGGCGTACTCGGCGCCGATCAGGTCGCCGTCGATCGGGGTGCCGCTGCGCTGGGCGTAGAAGAACTGGAGGGAGTCGGCGCGCAGCCGGTCGTAGAGGTCGCCGGAGATGTCGAACGGGTGGCTGGTCTCGCCGTCGGCGACCAGCGTGTAGCCGGTGCCCGGCGTGCGGTACGCGGAGAAGTCGACGGTCTGCACGTGCTGCCCGGAGGCGGCGTCCATCCCGCGCGGGGTGCTCTCGCCGCTGGCCACCACCGCGCCGGCGGCGGACCGCAGCTCCCAGCGCAGCGGGTCGGTCGCCTCGGTCACCACGGTGGCGTTCTTCGGCCCGCCCGGCAGGTAGCCGACCTGGTTGACCCGGACCCGGGGGCCGGTGTCCGGCTGGTAGGGCGGGGCCGCCTCGCCGCCGCGCAGCGAGACGTTGTCGAGGCAGATCCGCTGCTCGGCGGGGGACCCGCCGACCTGGAAGATCAGCTGCGCGGCGGGGTTGTCGTCGGGCACGGTGAAGGTCTGCTCGACGCGGGTGCTCTCGGGGCCGGCGGTGGCGCTCACGGCTGCGTACGTGGTGTAGGGGGCGCTGCCGAGCTGGAGGACGGCCTTGATGGCGGCGCCGGGGCTGGCGGAGACGTCGAAGCCGAGCCGGTACTCCGCGCCGGCGTTGAGCCGTACGCCGTCCTGGCCGATGCCGGCGTCCCAGGGGTTGGCCGACCCGCCGGGGACGGTGGTGCAGAGTCGGCCGTCGGCCGCGTCCAGCGCGCCGGTGCCGTAGGAGAACCGAGGGGAGGACACCGGCGCTGAAGTCGCC
>NZ_JAEVHN010000481.1:0-4902 GCF_016803375.1 Micromonospora sp. 4G55 | reverse complement strand
GGACAACCCCGAGCCGGCCAGCGGCGGGCGGGACATGGAGACGCTGGACTCGGCGCTGGTCCGCGGGCCGTACGAGTTCTTCGCCCAGCAGCGGGCGGTGACCGCCCGGGACTTCGAGATCCTCGCCGCCGGCTCCGGGGCGGTGGCCCGGGCACGGGCCTTCACCCGGGCGGCGGTCTACAGCTTCGCCCGGCCCGGCGAGGTCGAGGTGGTGCTGGTGCCGTACGTGCCGGACGAGGCACGGCCCGGCGGCCGGCTGCCGGTGTCGGTGCTGCGCGAGCACGAGGTGGGAGGAGGCGCGCCGGCCGGGTCGACGGCGGACCTGGACCGGCGCCGCGCCCTCGGCACGAGCTGCCGGGCCGGGTGGGCCCGCTACAAGGCGGTCTCCATCCGGGCCCGCGTGGTGGTGCGCCGGGAGGAGGACGCCGAGGCGGTGCGGCGGCGCATCCACGACCGGCTGCACCAGACGCTGAGCCCACTGCCCACCACGCTGAACCCGGCCGGCTGGGCGTTCGGCGAGCCGCTGCGGGCCTCCAACGTGTACCGGATGCTGGAGCACGCCGAGCCGGGCGTGCGCTACGTGGAGTCGGTGCGGTTCGTGGTCCGACGAGGCCCCCGACGCCGAGGTACGCACCCTCGCCGTCGACCAGTACCAGGCCCGCACCTGGTACGCGGGCCGCGGCGAGGTGCTGTTCCGCTCCACCAACGCCGGGGCGGGCTGGGAGCCGGCGGGCCGGTTCGAGGGCGAGACGGTGGTGCGGGTGTCCCCCGCCCCGCCCCGGTACGCCCCGGCGTGACCGCCCGCCCCGGCTCGGTGGCGGCGGTGACCGCCCGGGCCGCCGGTGGCTCCCGGGTACACCTGAGCACCGACCTCGGCGAGAACTGGTCGCTCCTGACCGACCTGGACTCCCGCATCTCCGACGTGGCGTGGATCGACCGGGACGGCGCGGGCGCGCTGCTGCTGGCCACCGACACCGGCCTGTACGAGGTCTCCCTGCTGCCCGGCTCGGTGCCGTTGCAGATCCTGGTCGACCCGGCCGACGCCGACCGCGGCTTCTACGCCGTGCGCGCCTTCGTCTCGGAGCGGGGCGCCCCCGGGGTGGCGGTCGCCGCGCAGGCCGGGTTCGGCGTCTACCTCTCCACCGCCGCCGGCCGTCCGGGCAGCTTCACCCACGTCGGCCTGGCCAACGTGGACAACCGGGTCCTCGCCGTGCAGTACGACGGCCCGGCCACCCTGCTCTGGTCGGGCGCCGGCGAGCCGGACCCGAAGAAGCCCGGGCAGGGCTGCCACCGCACCCGGCTGTTCGAGTCGGACGTGAAGTGGCAGTCGGTGCAGGCCGGCTGGATCGGCGGCACCTGCCGCGACCTGGCCTTCGCCGGCACCCTCGCGCTGGCGGCGACGCAGAGCGGCGGGGTGGTGCGACTGGACACCCTCGCCGCGCAGCCGCAGTGGCAGCCGGTGATGGTCAACTGCGGGCTGCCACTGCGGGATCGGTCCCGGTTCGTACCGGTCGACGCGATCGCCGCCACCGGCGGCACCGACCGGCTGATCCTGGCCGGCGGCGAGCGCGGGGTGTACCGCAGCGGCGACGCCGTGGACTGGACGCCCAGCGCCAACCAGGCCACCGCCGACGTGGTGACCGTCCCCGACACCTGGCTGCTCTGCTCCGGCGAGCACGACATCGAGGTGGTGCGGCAGGATGCGCCGAGCGGCGATTGAGCGGCTGCTGCCCGCCGCGTACCAACGGGCCAGCGTCCCCGGCAGCGTGCTGTGCGCGCTGCTGGAGGTGATGGAGGCGCTGCACGCCCCGGACGAGGCGGTGCTCGCCGACGTCGACGCGCTGTTCGCCGCGTACCGGGCGCCCGACGGGTTCGTCGGGTACCTGACCCGGTGGGTGGCGATGGACCACGTGCTCGCCTCGCCCCGCCCGGACGCGCCGCCGGCGCTGCCGGTGGGACGGCTGCGGGACCTGGTGGCGCACGGCGCGCACCTGGCCCGCTGGCGGGGCACCCCGTACGGGATGCGGACCGCCCTGGAGCTGGCCACCGGGGTGACCGGGTTCGTCCTGGACGAACCGGTCGACCGCCCCTTCCACCTGGTGGTCCGGGTACCGCCGGCCGCCGCCGGCTCGCTCGCCCTGATCAGCCGGATCGTGGCGGCGGAGAAGCCGGCCGCGGTGACCGCCGAGGTCGTCCTGCTCGGCGACACCGACCCCACCGACCCGCCGGCCGACCCGCCGGCCGATCCGCCCGCCGACCCGCCACCGCTGCCCACCGGACCGGCGATCGGTCGGGCCGCCGTCCCACCCCCACGCACCCTTCCACCTCCGGGACCGTCCGCAGAGGAGCCGTCATGACCACCGAATGGGCCGTCGTCGCCGCCGCCGAGCAGTTCACCCTCGACACCAGCAACCACGGCGAACTCACCTTCACCGTCTCGAACCCCGGCGCGGCCCCGGACACGGTGGTCTTCGACGTCGCCCCCGGGGAGGGCAGCCAGCGGTCCTGGTTCACCGTCGCCGAGCCGCAGCGGGTGGTGCCGGGGCAGGGGTCGGTCTCCTTCCTGGTCCGCCTCGCCGTGCCGCCCGGCACCGCGCCCCGCCGCTACGACATGACCGGCTTCGCCTACTCGGCGAACACCGCGCCGGAGGAGAGCTCCCGCTCCAGCGGCCGGGTGACCTACGAGGTCCGCGCCGTCGCCCCGCCCCGCCGCGCCCCCTGGCCGTGGATCGCCGCGGCCGTGGCGCTGGTGCTGCTGGTCGGGGCGGTGGTGGGCTGGCTGGTGACCCGGCCGGAGGACGCGCCCGCCCCGGGCGAGCCGCAGGTGGTCACCCTGGAGGCGGAGAGTCTGGTGGCGCAGGCGAAGGTGGCGTCGCCGACCGGCGCCGCGGCGAAGGTGGTGGTCCAGCCGAACTGCTGCGGGGTCACCTGGTCGCAGGACCGGCAGCTGTTCTTCCAGGGCCTGGCGGTCGGCGACCAGGTCACGGTGACCGTCGACCTGCCGAAGGACGCCGTCTGGCGATTCTCCGCCGCCCGCACCACCTCGTTCGACTACGCCAACACCATCTTCCAGATCGACGGCGTCCAGGTCGGCGGGACCTTCCTCGGCTTCACCCCGAAGGTGGTCCGCACCGACTTCGAGGACGTGGGCACGCTGCGGCTCGGCAAGGGGCCGCACCAGGTGACCCTGGTGGCGGTGAGCAAGACGCAGGCCTTCGACCGGTACTTCGCCGGGATCGACCAGATCCGGTTCACCGAGGTCGGCGGGGCGGCGGCGGCCCGGCGATGAGCGGGCGACGCAAGCTGCTGCTGGTGGGGCTGGCCGTCCTGCTGGTGGTGCTCTTCGTGGTGGCCGTCGGCGCGGGTCGGGGCGACCGGGGCGGCCCGGACGACGACGGCGCCGTCCGCTGGCTGGGCCGGCTGGTCGGCGACAGCGCCACAGTCGACCCGGCGACGGTGAAGGCCGGCTGCGACCGCACCGGGGACACCCTGACCGTGGTCAGCGCCTGCGTGCTGCGCGTCGCCGACCCGGACGGGCTGCGCACCCTGGTGCTGCGCAGCCCGAGCCCGTTCCACCGCGCCGGC
Organism: Micromonospora sp. 4G55; assembly: GCF_016803375.1. Taxonomy (NCBI): domain Bacteria; kingdom Bacillati; phylum Actinomycetota; class Actinomycetes; order Micromonosporales; family Micromonosporaceae; genus Micromonospora; species Micromonospora sp. 4G55. The sequence continues at coordinate 1,317 of NZ_JAEVHN010000481.1, read as the reverse complement.
GCCCGGGACGCCGGCTTCACCGTGGACGACGAGGTGGAGCCGGCCGAGGACGGCACGGCCGTGGCGAAGGTCGCCGTCGACCGGGCCAGCGAGATCACCGTCGGCTGTGCGGGAGGTGTGGCGTGCGCGGTCACGATCGGATCCTGAGCCGCCGGGCGCCCGGGCCGGTGCCCTCGCCCCGTCACGGGGGCCCGACCCGCGAGGAGGCCCGCCGTGGGTGAGCTGCGCAAGCCGTTCCTGCTGCTGGCGCTGCTGGCCGTGGCGCTGGTGGTCGGGGTGGAGCTGGGCTCGTCGCTGCTCACCGGCGGCGGGGACGCGGGCGGCTCGTTGCGGGCCAGCGCGCAGGACCTCGGGGTGGACGTCGGCGCGGTGGGCCGGGTCGACGAGCCCTCCGGTCGGGGCACCGGCTATCTGGCGCTGATCGACGTGGTGGCGCTCTGGACCACGGGACTGTTCTGCCTGAGCCTGGTGGTGCCGGACCGGGTCCAGGGGCGGGTGCAGGGCGTGGCGACGCTGATCTTCTCGATCGTGCTGATCCTGGTGTCGCTGCTGATGCTGGTGTTCGCCTTCGTGGAGCTGTCCATCATGGTCTCGCTCTTCCTGGCCGCGCCCTTCGGCACGCTGGCGTACCTGGCGCTGTGGGGTTTCTTCCCGGTCGGCGAGGCGAGCCTGCTGCTCGGCCTGGTGCTGCTGCTCAAGCTGGTCTGGGTGGTGCTGCTGCTGCTCGCCCAGCCCCGCTTCCTGCAGAACAAGGGGCTGGTGCTGCTGGCGCTGACCACGCTGCTCTGCACGGTGCTGCTGGAGTTCCTGCACAACCTGGTGCCGGTCGTCGTGGTGAGCATCCTCGACGACGTGGGCGCGCTGGTCTTCGCGGTGGTCGCGATCGTCTGGGGTCTGGTCCTCCTGATCGGCTCGATCCCCGCCATCGTCAAGGCCGTCCGGGTGACCGCCGCCCTCCCCACCCGCTGACTGCCCCTAGGATCGATGCCATGCGTGTCCTCGTGGTCTCCGCGCCGCTGGTCGGCCACGTCTTCCCGCTCGTGCCGCTCGCCGCCGCGCTGCGCGACGCCGGCCACGAGGTGCTGCTCGCCACGGGGGGGCGGTGGCCTGGCCGTCGAGCGCGCCGGCCTGCCGGTGCGCGACGTCGCGCCCGGGTTCGACCTCGGACGGATCGCCCTGCCCATCATGCTGCGCCACCCGCTGATCGCCCGCCGCGAGCTGGCCGGCACCGCCGGCACCCGGGGCGCGCCTGCTCTTCGGCGCGCTCAACGACCGCTCACCGACCGGTGGTCGCGCTGCCACCGAGTGGCGACCGGA
>NZ_JAEVHN010000480.1:0-4909 GCF_016803375.1 Micromonospora sp. 4G55 | reverse complement strand
GCCTTCCCGCTGGCCGACGGCGGGGACGCGGAGCTGCGCTTCCTGCTCGAGCTGGGCGCGGCCGGCGGGTACCTCGACGGGTGCCGGACGACCGGTGAGCAGGTCGAGTACGTGGCCCGCCGGTTGGCCCTGGAACCGGGCGGCCCAGCGGGCCCGCCGCTAGGGTGAGGGCGTGGCGGACGGACCGGTTGTGGCGGTGCGCGGTGAGGCGTACCGGGAGGTCGCGCCCGAGCTGGCCCGCTTCCAGGTGACCGCGACGGCCCGCGAGCGGGACCGGGAGGTCACCCTGACCCGGCTCGCCGAGCGGGCCGCAGCCGTCCGGGTGCTGCTCGACGAGCACGCCGCCGCGCTGGACCGCCGGGAGGCCGGCGACCTGCGGGTACGTCCCGAGACCAACCGCTCCGGCGAGCGCGTGGTCGGCTACCACGGCAGCGTGACCACCAGCGTCACCGTCACCGACTTCGCCGTCCTCGCCGAACTGATGCTCCGCCTGGCCGACCAGGAGCAGGTCGAGGTGGCCGGCCCGTGGTGGTCGCTGCGGCCGGACAGCCCGGCCCACCGGGAGGCCCGGCACGCCGCCATCGCCGACGCGCTGCACCGGGCCCGGGAGTACGCCGAGGCGTTGGGTGCCCGGGTCACCGCCCTGCTGGAGCTGGCCGACGCGGAGGAGGGGTTCGCCCCGATGGCCGGCGCGGCGTTCTCCCGCCGGATGGAGAAGGGCGCGCGCCGGAGCTGGAACTCGACCCCCAGCCGCAGACCGTGCACGCCGTGGTGCGGGCCCGGTTCACCGTCAGCGACCCGGTCCTGCCCTGATGCCCGAGGCCACCCCGCTCCCGCTCGACGACCTGGTCGCCCGGGCCCGTGCCCTGGCCGAGGCGGGGCCCCGGCAGTTGCTCGGCATCGCCGGGGCGCCCGGGGCGGGCAAGTCCACCCTGGCCGAGCGGATCGTCACGGCGATCGGCCCGAGCGCCCGGCTGGTGCCGATGGACGGCTTCCACCTGGCCCAGGCCGAGTTGGAGCGGCTGGGCGCGCCGCGCGCAAGGGCGCGGTGGACACCTTCGACGCCAACGGGTACGTCTCGCTGCTGCGCCGACTGCGACGGCTGGAGCCGACCGCCGTCTACGCGCCGCTGTTCCGCCGGGATCTGGAGGAGCCGGTGGCCGGGGCGATCGAGGTGCCCCCCTCGGTCCGACTGGTGGTGACCGAGGGCAACTACCTGCTGTACACCGACCCGCCGTGGGACGAGGTGCGGCCGCTGCTGCACGAGGCGTGGTTCGTCGACCTGGACGCGGAGTCGCGGCTGCGCCGGCTCGTCGCCCGGCACGAGGCGCACGGGCGGACGCCGGAGCAGGCGGCGGCCTGGGCGTACGGCAGCGACGAGACCAACGCCGCCCTGGTCCATGGCACCGCGAACTACGCCGACCTGGTGGTCCGCCTAACCGACCCCCCGCCGGGGTGACGGGACGCCGCGCGGCAGCAGCCGGGCGACCATGGCTCGTTCCCGCCGGAACTCCACCGCCTCCGGATATCCGCTGTGGTTGCGGATGGGCGGGTCGGCGACCTCGCCGCCGCTGGGATGCAGCGCCTCCGGGTCGACGACCGGCACCTCCCGCTCCCCGGCGGTGACCTGCCAGCCGAGCGGGTCGGTGGGGCGCCAGAAGTTGGTCCAGGCGACGCAGCCGTCGGGCCGGGTGAGGGTGCCGGCGAGCACCCGGAGCCGGTCCGGTCCGAAGTACGCCGGGAAGACCCGGCCGTAGAGCCGGGTGAGCTGGCAGCCGTAGGAGAAGAACCAGATCCGCCGGCGCCAGCGTGCCGGCAGTTGGAGCAGCATCGAGGCGCAGATGACGGTCCCCTGGCTGTGCCCGGAGAGGATCACCCCGTCCATCCGGCGCGGGTCGTGCTCGGCCAGCGCGAGAATCCCGGCGACCCGGGTCTGGAGTTCGGGCACCGCCCGCTCGGCGTAGCTCGGCGGGGCCAGCGGGTGCGCGGCGCGGGGCCAGAAGGTGCCGACGTCCCAGACGACGCCGACCGAGCGGCGGACGGTGTCGTTGCGGTAGACCAGCAGCCCCACCCCGGCGACCACCACCGGCAGCCAGCCCAGCATCATGTCGCCGACGTCCGCGACGGTGTGGATCACCGCCTGCCAGCCGACGGCGGACCCCGGGACGGAACGGCTGCGGGACAGCGCCGCCGCGCAGCAGAGGGCGGCCAGCACCACCGCCAGCGTGGCGTAGCAGCCGACCAGCCGGACGGCGTGTTCGCCGACCAGCCGGTGCAGGGCCCGGTAGCCGCTGACGTCGCGGCAGCGCCGCCGGTCGTGGGCGGAGTGGACGGTCCCGGGCCCGGTCAGCGCGGCGTACTCCTGGCGGCGCAGCCGCCCGAAGAGCAGGCCGGCGCGGATCCCGGTGCCGACGAGGGCGGCCACCGCCACGGCGAAGGCCAGCCCGGCCCAGAACACCGCCAGCGGTGGCATCACCCGTTCGGGTCCGGTGTCGTCGTTGAGCCGTTCGGCGACCCAGTGCAGCAGCCCGGCGCAGTAGGCGATCGCCATCGTCCAACCGGCGCCGGCGATCAGGGCCGGACCTCGACCACCCCAGGCCAGGTCGGTGTGCGGACCGGGGGGGCTGCTGGTCGGCGTCGCCGCGGGTCCGGGGCAGCAGCAGGCCGGTCGCGGCGACCGCGATCGCCGGTACGGCGAGCATCCAGCTGCTCAGTCCCCGCGGTGCGGCCGGCACCCCGGGCAGCGCGCCCTCGATCCAGCCCACCCCGAGCGGCAGCAGCGCGGCGCCGAGCACCGGGGCGAGCAGTGCGCGCCGCCCCGACCGGGTCACCGTGCCGATGGCGATCAGCAGCAGCAGCTGGTACGTGGCCAGCCAGGCGACGGCCGTGTCGTACCCGGGCAGTGAGCGGTCGGCCAGGCAGCCCGGCGTGTCGGGGGCCGCGGTGCAGCCGGCCGGCGGCCGGAACTGCGCCAGCGGCCGGCCGGCGGGCCCGTCGGGCAGGACCAGCAGCACGAAGGTTCCGGTCAGTCCCAGGCCGAGGAGCGCCCCGACGGCGATGCTCCACCGGCCCAGCGGGGTGTCCCCGCGGCGTCGGGTCAGGTAGGGCCGGCCGATCGCGACGACGGCTGTCCCGACCACTGCGGCGAGGGCGGCGACGGTGGGCCAGGCGACCGCCGCCCGGGCGTCCCGGGGCGGGTCCATCACGAGCACCGCCGCGATCGGCACCGACGCGGCGACCGCCGCCCCGGTGCACAGGTGCAGCACGGCGGCCCGGCGCAGCTGCCCCTCGCCGCACCAGAAGGTCGGGTCCTGCAACGGGTTCGCCGGCGCGTCGGTGGGTGGGGCGAGGGCCGGTCCGGCGTCGGTCGGGGCGGCGGGCGGGACGCGGCTGGGCGGGCATCTCGGCCTCGTACTGGTAGGTGCGCCAGGCGACCACGCCGAGCACCGCCAGCACGGCCAGCGGCAGCAGCAGGCCGACGGCGAGCGCGTGGGCGTCGGCCCGCCACCAGCCGCGGCCGAGGAACTCCCACGGGCCGGGCACCCGCCCCAGGCAGTCCTGGTCGACGCACTGCCAGGCGATCAGGTCCACCCCGACGCCGGTCAGCGTGATCGCCAGGGTGGCGGTGAGGCTCAGGCAGAAGAGGCGGATCAGCCAGGCGGCGATGCCGGAGCGGCCGGCCCAGCGCTCCGTGTCCGGGTCCGGCGGGATGTCGGGGCGGGCGTGCAGGGCCACGTTGGCCAGGGTGAAAGGGAGCAGCACCGTCCACAGGGCCCGCTCGACGTCCCGTGCGGTCCGCGCGCCGGAGGTGAGCTGTCCCCAGCTGTACGCCTCGACGGTGATCGGGTCGTCCGGGCCGGCGGCGGTGGACCGGTAGAAGCCGGTGACCTTGTCGCCGGCCACCAGGGCGGGTTGCGGCCCGGCCCCGGCGGGTTCGGGGCGTAGCCCGAGGAGCTGGTCGGGCGGGGTGTTGGACACTCCGTGCACCCGTAGTTCGAGCACCCGATCGCCCATCCGTGCCCCCTGGTGTCGCGCTCACTACCCAGAGTGCCCCCTGGTGCCCGGTTCCGGCCACCCGTACGTGCCGCTCTTTCAGCAGGTCAACGGCTTATTCGAGGGTTCGCACCGGGCGGGCGGGATTGCCGATGGCGACCACGTTCGGTGGCAGATCCTTGGTGACGACGGCGCCGGCGCCGACCACGGTGTTCGCGCCGACGGTCACCCCGGCGAGCACGATGGCCCCGCCGCCGAGCCAGACGTTGTCGCCGATGGTGATCGGCTTCGCCGCCTCCCACTTCTCCCGGCGCGGGCCCGGCTCGATCGGGTGGGTGGGGGTGAGCAGCTGCACGCTGGGTCCGATCTGGACGTCGGCGCCGATGGTGATCCGGGCGACGTCGAGGAAGACCGCGTTGAAGTTCACGAAGCAGCGCGGGCCGAGGTGGATCTGCCAGCCGTAGTCGCAGTGGAAGGGTGGCCGGATCCAGGTGTCCTCGCCGAGCGAGCCGAGCAGCTCGCGCAGCGCGGCCAGGCGCCCCTGCGGGTCGGTGACGGCGGTGGTGTTGAAGCGCTCCATCAGCTGGGCGGCGCGGTCGAGGTCGGCGATGATCTCGGGCTCGTTGGCGAGGTAGGGCTCGCCGGCCAGCATTCGTTCCCGCATGGACGTCACCGGGCGATCATCGCCGGCCGGGCCCCCGCCAGGGGCGGGGACCGTCATATTCCGGACTTTCCTTGTGCATACCCGGTATGTAATTCTGGTCGCTGTCAATGTGACTCCCGTCTATGAAGACGCTTCGCGAGGAGGATCCGTTGCACAGAACCAGAACGAAGACCGTCGCGCTCGGGCTGGTGCTCGGCCTGGCGCTCGGCGCCCCGGCCACCGCCTCGGCCGCCGCACCGACCGCACCGGCGG
>NZ_JAEVHN010000479.1:0-4909 GCF_016803375.1 Micromonospora sp. 4G55 | reverse complement strand
ACCCGGGTGACCTCGTCGGCGAACGACGACAGCTGGTCCACCATCGTGTTCACCGTCGACTTCAGCTCCAGGATCTCGCCCTGCGCGTCCACCGTGATCTTCTGCGACAGGTCACCCTTCGCCACCGCCGTGGTGACCGAGGCGATGTTGCGCACCTGCGACGTCAGGTTCGACGCCATCGAGTTCACGTTGTCGGTCAGGTCCCGCCACGTACCCGAGACGCCCTTGACCTGCGCCTGGCCACCCAGCTTGCCCTCGGTACCCACCTCGCGGGCCACCCGGGTCACCTCGTCGGCGAACGACGACAGCTGGTCCACCATCGTGTTGACGGTGTTCTTCAGCTCCAGGATCTCGCCCTGCGCGTCGACGGTGATCTTTTGGCTCAGGTCGCCCTTCGCGACGGCGGTGGAGACCTGCGAGATGTTGCGGACCTGGCTGGTCAGGTTGCCGGCGAGCTGGTTCACGTTCTCGGTGAGGTCGCGCCAGGTGCCGGAGACCCCGCGCACCTGGGCCTGGCCACCCAGCTTGCCCTCGATGCCCACCTCGCGGGCCACCCGGGTCACCTCGTCGGCGAACGAGGAGAGCTGGTCCACCATCGTGTTGACGGTGTCCTTCAGCTCCAGGATCTCGCCCTGGGCGGCGACCGTGATCTTCTGCGACAGGTCGCCCTTGGCCACCGCGGTGGAGACCTGGGCGATGTTGCGCACCTGCGCGGTCAGGTTCGACGCCATCGAGTTGACGCTGTCGGTCAGGTCCTTCCACGTGCCGGCGACGTTCGGCACCTCCGCCTGACCGCCGAGCTTGCCGTCCGTGCCCACCTCCCGGGCCACCCGGGTCACCTGCTCGGCGAAGAGCCGCAGCGTGTCGGTGAGCGAGTTCATCGTGTCGGCCAACTCGGCCACCTCGCCGCGCGCCCCGACGGTGATCTTCTGCGACAGGTCGCCCTTGGCCACCGCCGTCGCCACCTGTGAGATCGACCGCACCTGGCCGGTCAGGTTCGACGCCATGGTGTTCACCGAGTCGGTGAGGTCCTTCCAGGTGCCGGCGACGCCCCGGACGTCGGCCTGGCCGCCGAGCTTGCCCTCGGTGCCCACCTCGCGGGCCACCCGGGTCACCTCGTTGGAGAAGGACGACAGCTGGTCGACCATCGTGTTGACCGTGCGGCCGATCCGCAGGTACTCACCGCGCAGCGGGCGACCGTCGATCTCCAGCGCCATGTGCTGGGAGAGGTCACCGTCGGCCACCGCCACGATCACCCGGGCGATCTCGGTGGTCGGCCGTCCCAGGTCGTCGATCAGCGAGTTGATCGCCCGCTGCCCCTCCGCCCAGGAACCGTCGAACCCCTCCTCGTCGAGGCGTTCGGTGAGCCGGCCGTCCCGGCCGACGATCCGGCTGATCCGGCGCAGGTCCAGGTGCTGCCGCTCCTGGATCGACACCACGTCGTTGAAGGCGTCCGCCACCTCACCGGCCGCACCCGCCCGCCGGGGCAGCCGGACCTTGAAGTCGCCGCCCCGCACCCGGCGCAGCGCCTCCGCCAGCTCGACGAGAAGCGCCGCGTGCTCGGAAGCGGACGGATCCGCGGTCACCGACTGTTTCGCGCTCATCATTCCTCGCTCAGCTCGGGGCCACCGGCGCTTGCCGACACGCCGCCATCCCATCATTGTGCCCGCGCGGATGTCGATGCCACGGACGCGAGGTGCGCTCCGCGCCCGGTGTGGCGCCGTCCGTGCCGCGCCGTCCGGCTTGGCACCCGGCCGACGGCGATGGAGGATACGAGGGTGTCAGCGGAGACGGGGCCCGCGTCGGACCGGGGCCGGGACGAGCACGTCCGGCGCGTCCGGCTGCCCGCCGACCGGCGTACGCCGGCCGCTGCCCGGGCGCTGGTCCGCTCGGTGCTGGCCGAGGCCGACCTCGACGACCTGCTCAACGAGGCGCTGCTGCTGACCACCGAACTCTCCACCAACGCGGTGGAGCACGCCCGCACCGAACTGGACATCGAGGTCGTCGCCGACCCGGCCGGGCTCACCGTGACCGTCTCCGACTTCGCCACCGGCCCGGTGGACGAACTGGTGGTCGGCATCCGCAGCGACACCGAGGACATCGGCGAGGTCTCCGAGCGGGGCCGGGGGGCTGCTGCTCGTCGACCACTTCGCCAGCCGCTGGGGGACGACGTACCTGCCCACCGGCAAGGGGGTCTGGTTCCGGCTGGACCGCCCCGGTGCCACCCCGGCCGGCCCGGTGGCGCTGGAGCACGTCCCCGCGAACGGCGGGGAGGGCACCGTGACGGCGAGTTCCGCGCCGAGCGCTGCCGCGATGAGCGAGCTGACCCAGACCAGCCCCGACCCGAACGCCGACGACCCGCTGCCCGACTTCGCCGCCGACCTGCTCACCCGGGTCGCCGAGATGGTGGGCGCGGCCGGCGGCGTGATCCGGCTGGACCGGGGCGACGGGCAGGGCACCCAGCCGCTGGCCCGGTACGGCCGCCAACCCCGCCCGGGCAACGAGCTGCTCCAGGTGCCGTTGGCGGTGCACCGCCCGTACGCCGGGGAACTGGAGCTGGACGCGGCCCCCTCGGCGTACGCGCGACCGCTCGCCGTGCTCGCCGCCGAACGGCTGTCGCTGCACCTGGAGAACGACCGGCTGCGCCGGGCGGACGTCCGCCGGCAGGCGTGGCTGACCTTCCTCGCCGAGGCGAGCGAGCTGCTCGCCCAGTCGCTGGACGTCGAGCTGACCATGGCGCTGATCCCGCAGCTGGTGGTGCCCCGGCTCGGCCAGTGGTGCGCCGTGCACACCACCGACGAGTGGGGCCGGCTGCGGCTGGCCGCCGCCAGCCACGCCGACGAGTCGATGCTGCCGCAGCTGCACAAGGTGCTCCAGGAGGTCGGCCCGGACTCGGTCCAGGCCCGGCTGCGGGAGGCGTCCCGCAGCGCCGCGCAGGTGCCGCTGGGCCCCCCGATGGAGGGCTTCGCCGTTCCGTTGATCGCCCGCGGCCAGCGGCTGGGCACCCTGGCGGTGGGGCGGCACCTGCGGCACCGGCACGACCCGGACGAGGTCGCCGTGCTGGAGGACGTGGCCCGTCGGGCCGCCCTCGCCATCGAGAACGCCCGGATCCACGCCGAGCGGCGCCGGGTGGCCCAGACCCTGCAGCAGTCGCTGCTCCCGCCGGTGCTGCCGGTGGTCGAGGGGATCGGCTTCGCCGCCGAGTACGTCCCGACCGGCGACGACGCCGAGGTCGGCGGCGACTTCTACGACGTGCTGCCGCTGCCCGACGGGCGCTGGCTGGTGGTGATCGGCGACGTCTCCGGCAAGGGCGTGCAGGCGGCGGCGGTCACCGGGCTGGTGCGGGACGTGATCCGGGTGCTGGTCGGCGACGGCAAGCCGCTGCCCGAGGTGCTGGCCCGGCTGAACGAGACCCTGGTGGAGCGCGGCGGCGGGCGCTACTGCACGCTCGCGCTCGCCGCCGTCGGGCCGGGCCGGTACGGGCAGCTCGACGTCTCGCTGCACCTGGCCGGCCACGACCGCCCGGTGCTGCTGCGCGGCACSGGGGGCGCCGCCTTCGTCGGCACCGGCGGCACCGCGCTCGGCCTGATCGACACGATCACCTCGCCGACGGCGGAGATCCCCCTCGCGGCCGGCGACTCGCTGGTCTTCTACACCGACGGGGTGACCGAGCGCCGGCGCGGCCGGGAGCTGTTCGGCGTCGACCGGCTCCGGGACGCGGCCGCCCCGCTGGCCGGGTACTCGGCCGACGTGGTCGCCGCCCGGCTGCGCGCCACCGCGATCAACTTCTCGGTGGAGACGCCCCGGGACGACATCGCCATCCTGGTGCTCCGCAACGACGCCCTCTGAGCCCGTCGCCCGGCTGATCAACTCGATTTGCGGCGTGTCGCGGTGTGCCGGGCGCCGGAAGGCGCGACATGTCGCAACCGGAGTCGATCACCCCCCCTCCGCCGGGGAGCCCGGACGCGAGGGACATCGCACGCATGTCGATGCGCGTACCGTCACCGCATGTCGGATGTCGCGGGTGTCAGCGAGGAACGCCGTCCGCGGGTCGGCGTCATCCTCGCCGGGCACCTCGTGCTCGCCGGGGCGCTCGTCGTGCTGACAGCGGCCTACCTGGGTCGGATGGCCAGTGTCGGGGTGGGCCCGGCGGAGATGGTCACCGGCCAGTACGACCCGAAGGACATGGTGCCGTTCGGGATGAGCGGGGCGAACCCGTTCGCCTGGCTCTACCTGGCCGTGTCCCTGCTGTATCTCGCGGGAGTCGTGCTTGGGCCGGCGCTGGCCCTCTACACCGCGGAGGTACTGGTCCGGGAGCGCGACCGGCTGCCGCCTCGCGCCCGGGCCCTGCTGCTCGCCGCCACGCTCACCACGCTCGCGCTGACGGTGCTGCGCTTCACCCCGGCGCTGCACGACATGCAGCGCTGGTGGCTGGACTGACCGTCGGCGCTCAGAGCCCGCCGGGCAGGCGGCCCGGGGCGAGCCGCCGGTGCGGGTCGAGATGCTCCTTCGCCGCCCGCAGCCGGGGAATCACCGCCGCCTCACCCCACACGTCGACGGCCTGCCGGACCGGCTCGGGCGCGTTGACCACCACGCACCGCCCCCGCCGGGCGAGCAGCACCCCGCGTACGGCGGCGAGGATCGAGGCGACCCGCTCGCCGGACAGCCCCCCGGGCAGGGCCGCGTGCACCACGCCCAGGCCGGCGGAGCCGCGCACCGGGACCGGAGCGCCGGCCGCGTCCCGCAGCGCGTAGACCGCGGCGTGCAGGTCGTGATCGGCACCTCGATGCGCAACGCGGTGTCGCCCGGCCCGAACGGGTAGCGCCGCCACCACGGCGGAGCCGCGTCGAGCACGCTCGCCTGGCCCTCGAAGAGGGCCACCAGCCGCTCGGCCCGCTCGGTGACGTCG
>NZ_JAEVHN010000478.1:0-4922 GCF_016803375.1 Micromonospora sp. 4G55 | reverse complement strand
GGGCGCTTCGGCGGCTTGCCGGCGGCGGCGTCCATCGCCGCGTTGGCCAGCGCGTCGGCGTGCCGGTTGCGCTCCCGGGGGATCCAGCTGAACCGGACCGACTCGAAGCGGTCGACCAGCGCGGCGGCCTGCGCGGCGAGCGGGCGCAGCCCCGGGTGCTTGATCTGCCAGCGGCCGCACATCTGCTCGACCACCAGCTTGGAGTCCATCCGCGCCTCGACCTCGGCTGCGCCCAGCTCGGCGGCGGCCTCCAGCCCGGCGATCAGCCCCCGGTACTCGGCGACGTTGTTGGTGGACACCCCGATCGCCTCGGAGCGCTCCAGCAGCACCTCCCCGGAGTCCGGGTCCCGGACCACCGCGCCGTAGCCGGCCGGGCCCGGATTGCCCCGGGACCCGCCGTCGGCCTCGACGACGACCGCGCGCACCGCCACCGGCTACAGACCCGACTCGTTGGTGCGGACCATGATCCGTCGGCACTCCTCGCACCGGACCACGTCGTCCGGGGCCGCCTTGCGAATCCGGGACAGGTCGGCGCCGGAGAGCTCCAGCCGGCAGCCGCCGCAGCGCCCGGCGGTGAGCAGTGCCGCGCCCAGGCCGGTGTCCTCGCGGACCTTGTCGTAGAGGGTGACCAGATCGGCCGGGAGGTCGCCGGCGAGCGGCTTGCGGGCCGCCTTCTTGAACTCCTCCTCCTTGGCGATCTCGGCCAGCGTGTCGTCCCGACGCTGCTCGGCCGCCGCCCGGCGCTCGCGCGCCTCGGCCATCCGGGCCTCGATGCCGTCGAGCACGCCCTGCGCGGTCTCCCGCTGCTCCATCAGCTCCAGCTCGGCGTCCTCCAGGTCGCCCTGCCGCCGGTTGAGCGAGACCAGCTCGTGCTGGAGCGCCTCCAGCTCGCGGGCCGGACCGGAGCCGGCGGCCAGCCGCGCCTCGTCCTTGCTCTTGCGGGCGCGGACCTGGTCGACGTCCTTCTCCAGCCGGGCGATGTCCCGGTCCAGGTCGTCCACGGCGACCTGGGCGCGGACCCGCTCGTCCTCCAGCGCGGACAGCTCACGGGCCAGCCCCTCCAGCTCGGCCCGCTCGGGCAGGGTGCGGCGGCGGTGCGCCAGCTGGGCGAGGGAGGTGTCGATGGCCTGCAGATCGAGCAGGCGGCGCTGGACCTGGGGTTCAGCCTTCACGGTCGGGGCTCCTTGTCGTCCAGTACGGGCGCGGCGGCGTGCACGGTCCAGGGGTCGGTGTCCAGGTCGGACACCACGGTCTCGACGCCGAGGTCGTCCCGCAGGTGGGCGGCCAGGTCGTCCAACCAGGGTCGTTCGGTCGCCCAGTGGGCGGCGTCGAGCAGGGCGGGCCCACCGGCGGCGAGGTGCTCGCCCGCCGGGTGGTGCCGCAGGTCGGCGGTGAGGAAGGCGTCCACCCCGGCGGCGGTCGCCTCGGCCAGGAAGGCGTCGCCGGAGCCGCCGCTGACCGCGAGGGTACGCACGATACGCCCGGGATCGCCCGCGGCGCGAACTCCCCAGGCGGTGGCGGGCAGCACGGCGGCGGCGTGCCGGGTCAGCTCGGCCAGGGTCAACGGGGCGGGCAGCTCCCCGATCCGGCCGATGCCCCGGCCCGGGCCGTCGGCCGGGGAGCCGGGCGACGGGCGGTGCAGCGGGCGCAGCCCGGTCAGCCCGAACCGGGCGGCCAGCGCGTCGGAGACGCCCGGGCCGCCACGTCGGCGTTGGTGTGCGCGACGTACAGGGCGACGCCGGCCCGGATCAGGTCGTGCACGATCCGCCCCTTGTACGTGGTCGGGGCGACCGAGGAGACGCCGCGCAGCAGCAGCGGATGGTGGGCGACGATCATGTCGGCCCCGGCGGCGCGCGCCTCGGCGACCGTCTCGGGCACCACGTCGACCACGCAGGCGACCCGGCGGACGGCGGCGGAGGGCTCACCGAGCACCAGGCCGACCCGGTCCCACTCCTCGGCCCAGGAGGGCGGATACCGGCGCTCCAGGACCGCCACCACCTCGGCGACGGTCGGTGGGGCTGCGGTTGTGCTCACGGCCGGTCAGCTTACCGGCGCGGACGGGCCGCCACGGCCTCGCCCGCCGCCCTTGTCCCCCGGCACAGCCTCAGGCGGCCGAGGTGACGCGCGAGCGGTCGCGCAGGGCGACGAGCCCGACCTCCCACGGGAAGGCGTGCAGGTGCCGCTCCCCCGCGCCCGGGGGGTGCAGGGGGAAGACGTGGTCGCCGAAGAGCACCGTGGTGCCCCACTCGCGCAGCCGGGCCAGGCCGGCCCGGAAGGCCGGGTGAGCGGCCATCGCGGCGTTGGTGAACGGCACCGCCACCACGGGCAGCCCCATGCCCTGCCCCTCCACCAGCAGGCCGAGGGCGAGGGTGTCGGTGATCCCCGCCGCCCACTTGTTGACCGTGTTGACCGTGGCCGGGCAGACGATCATGGCGTCGGCCGGGGGCAGCAGGTCGGGGTCGCCGGCGTTCTTGTAGTGGGTGCGTACCGGGTGGCCGGTCTGCCGGGCCAGCGCGGCCCGGTCGACGAACTTCGCCCCGTCGGGCGTGGTCACCAGGCAGACCTCCCAGCCGTCCTGCTGGGCCAGGTCGACCAGGCGACCGACGTGCCGGGCCAGCGGCGAACCGCAGGCGATGACGTAGAGCACCTCGCGGCGCTCGCTGCTCGGGTGCGGGCCGCTCATCCGGCCGGCACCGTGTTCATACTCCGACTCCCATGTGCTCAGCCAACTCCGCTATCGGCGGAGGCGGCGCACCACGTGTGCGACGCAGCACGTCCGACATCACCTCGTGGGCGATCGGCCGGCAGCGGATCTCCGAGGGCGCGAGCCGGTCGCCGCGCAGCAGCATCTCGCCGGCGTTGGCCACGTCGCCGATCTGGGCGAAGCCCCGGGCGATGTCGAGCAGGTGGTGCGCCCGGCGTTCGGGCAGCAGCGCGTTGAACGCGGGCTCCGGCAGGCGCTGGTGGATCTCCACCGCCCGGCCGCCGTCGCCCAGCTCGACCGCGGCGGCGGCGCGGTGCAGCTCCAGGTTGGTCGGGCCGAACGAGGTCCAGTAGTGGTTCTGGTCGCTGCCGAGCAGGGTGGCCGCCTCGTGGGCGCCGTTGAGCAGGTCGTCGACGGTGGCGGAGTCGCCGATCCGGGCGGCCGCCATCGCGCCCTGGAGCAGCAGCATGCCGTAGACGGAGAGCCGGTCCGGGGAGGCGTCGTTGCTGCCGCCCGGGGCGAGCCGGTTGGCGATGGTGACGTTCAGCTCCAGCGCGGCGCCGGCCACTGGCCGACCAGGGCGTTGCAGACCCGGGTGGTGGCGACGCCGGCCAGCAGCTGGTCGTCGGCCCGCTGGGCGACCGCCATCGACCGGTCGGCGGCCAGCCAGGCCAGCTCGCACTCGCCCAGCTTGCGCAGCACCGAGGAGGCGATCTGGTAGACCTGCCCGAGCAGGTGGGCCGCTTCGCACGCCTGGTCGCCGCGGTAGCCCGCGTCGGCCGCCTGAGCGTCGCGCAGCAGCTTGGGCAGCGCCCGGGTCAGCATCCCGTAGCGGCCGTACTGGTAGGTGAGCCAGGCGTGGTTGACGGCCTTGCGCATGTCCGCCAGCGGCGGCGGGTACGGCGCGGCGTCGAAGTAGGCGCTCATCGAGTCGTACCGCTCCAGGGCGGCCCGGATCTCCTGCACCTCGATCTGGTCGATGCAGTTGAGCGCGTCGGTACGTCGCTCCGGGTCCTTGCCGAGCAGCAGCTGCACGTCGACCTGGAGGATGTCGGCGATCTCGTAGAGGACGGAGAACTTGTCGAGCCGGCGTACCCCGCGCTCGACCTTGTCGACCCAGCTCTTGGACTTGCCCAGCCGGTCGGCGAAGACCTGTTGCGACATCTTGCGCCGGCCTCGCCAGTAGGCAACCCGCCGGCCTATGGGCAGCTCGTCCATCCTCTTGCTCCTCCCCCTCGTCGCCCGTCCGGCGGATCTCCGGACGGTCCCCCGCGGGGTGCGGCGCTCCGTCCGTCTCAGGTTTTCGCTGGTCGCACAGGTTGTACGTCGGCCATACGGCCAGTCCTCGTAGTTTTCGTGCAAGTTGCACGGGGCCGTTCGACAGCTCAACGATCGTGGGTTACGGCAGTGACGGTGCTCGACACGTTGCCTGACGGGGTGTCCGGTAGGGCGAGGGGAGATCACGGATTATGTGGGGGAACGTCGGACCTCGGGTCGCCCAGCTGTCGCCGATCGAGCGGGTCCGGCTGCGCCGGATCGCCGTCCGGTACGCCATGCACGGCTGGGAGGTCACCCCGGGCGCCTGCCTGGCGCGCAGCCGCTTCGTCTGCGGTCGGGCCGGCTGCCCCACCGTCGGCTGCCACCCCGCCCTGGAGGACTGGGAGCACGCGGCCAGCGCCGACCCGGCCCGGGTGGCCACCTGGTGGCACAGCCGGCCGCACGCGGTGCTGCTGCCCACCGGGCGGGCCTTCGACGTGCTGGAGGTGCCGGCCCACCTCGGTCGGCGGGTACTCGACACGCTCCCGACCCACCCGGCCGGCCCCGCGGTCCGGGGCCCGGTGCTGGTGACCCCGACCGGCCGCTGGATGTTCCTCGTCCGCCCCGGCGACCCGCTGCGGCCGGAGCTGGAGCACTGCTTCCACGTGGTGCGCCACGGACCCGGCTCGTGGATCGCGGCGCCGCCGACCCGGCTGCCGGAGGGTCCGGTGCGCTGGGCGGTCGCCCCGGAGCAGGCGCGCTGGCAGCTGCCCGACTCGTACCTGCTGCAGAACACCCTGGTCGACGCGCTGCGGGCCACCGGGGTGACGCTCGCCCCGGAACTGCTCCCCGGCCAGCTCCCGCTCCCCCGACGGGGTCACTGACCCGCTGATCGGTGACCGGCAGCGTCCCCGCCGGTGCCGAAGTCGTTGAACCGGTGACGGCGCGGACGCGCCGGGAG
>NZ_JAEVHN010000477.1:0-4927 GCF_016803375.1 Micromonospora sp. 4G55 | reverse complement strand
GGCTCGGTGGCCAGCGCCGCCAGGGTCGCCATCGCGGTGCTGCGGGCGTACGGCGAGCGCCCCTCGACGGCGGCGTGCAGGGTGGCGCCGAGCGACCACAGGTCGGCCTCCACGCTGGACACGCCCTCGGCGGCGCGTTCCGGGGCGACGAACTGCGGCGAGCCGAGGACCATGCCGGGCCGGGTCATCAACCCGTCGCACCGTCGAAGGTGGCCAGCCCGAAGTCGGTGAGCATCACCCGCCCGTCGTCGGCCATCAGAACGTTCTGCGGCTTGACGTCGCGGTGCAGCACCCCGGCGGTGTGCGCGGCGCGCAGCGCGGCCAGCAGCGCCCGCCCGATGCCGGCCGCGCGCACCGGGTCGACCGGGCCGGTGTCCTCCAGGACGGCCTGCAACGTCCGGGAGGGGACGTACTCCATCACGATCCAGGGATGGTCGTCGACCTGGACCACGTCGTAGACGCGGACCACGTTGGGGTGGTTGAGCCGGGCCGCGGTGCGCGCCTCGCGCAGCGTCCGCAGCCGCAGCTCGTCGCGCTCCGCCTCGGCCAGCCAGTGCGGCGGGACGACCTCCTTGACCGCCACCTCGCGGTGCAGGATCTCGTCCCGGGACCGCCAGACCCGGCCCATCCCGCCCCGGCCCACCAGTTCCAGCAGGCGGTACCGGCCGGCGACCACTTCTCGCTGCACGGTTCTCCTCACCGTTGGCCGACGTACACCGTAGCCAATGGATCGGGGGAGACCTATCCGTCGTGGGGATTCGACGGTTCAGCAGGCCGCTCCGTCCCTCGCCAGCAGGTTGCCCTCCGGGATGGCGATCCGCGCTCGCCCGCCGGCCAGGAGCGCGGCGCCCCGCCGCGCCTGGAGGGTGCCGTGCTCCCGCTGGGCGGCGGCGTAACTGCCCGCGGTGCGGGCCGCGATGGTCGCCCAGCCGTACCGCCGGCTGACCATGGTGCGGGCGCGGCGGGCCACCCGGCGGGCGAAGACCTCGTCCCGCAGGAGCTGGTCCACCGCGCCGGCGAGGGCGTCCGGGTCGCTGTGCGGGAAGGTCACCCCGGTGACACCGGGCTCGACGATCTCGGCCAGCCCGCCGGTGCTGGCCACCGCCAGCGGCGCGCCGGCCGCCGCGGCTTCGAGGGCCACCATGCCGAACGGCTCGTAGAGGCTCGGCACCACGGTCGCGTCGGTGGCGGCCAGCACCGCCGGGAGCTGGGTGGCGTCCATGAAGCCGGCGAAGCGGACGATGTCCCCCAGGTCGAGCCGCCGCGTCTGGTCCACCAGCTCCTCCCGGTACGGCCCGTCGCCGGCGATCACCACCCGCAGCCCCGGGTGTCGCCGGCGCAGGTGCGGCACCGCGTGCACCAGGTGCTGGACGCCCTTCTCGTAGACCAGCCGGCCGGCGTAGCCGACCAGGGGGCCGTCCCCGGCGAACCGGGCGCGGGCCGAGGCGACCGCCCGGGGGCGGGCGTGCCAGGCCCGGTCGTCGACGCCGTTGGGCACCACGTCGACCCGCCCGGCCGGCACCTCGAAGAGCCGGGTGACCTGGTCGCGCATGTACCCCGAGCAGGCGATCACCCGGGCGGAGGCGTTGCTGAGCCAGTGCTCGACGCCGTGGATGGTGCGGTTCATCTCCTCGGGCAGCCAGCCCTGGTGCCGGCCGGCCTCGGTGGCGTGGATGGTGGTGACCAGGGGCAGGTCGAGGTGCTCGGCGAGGGTGATCGCGGTGTGCGCGACGAGCCAGTCGTGGGCGTGGACCACGTCGTAGTCGCCGGACTCGGCGGCGCGCAGGGCGGTGCGGGTCAGGGTGTGGTTGAAGGCCATCGTCCAGGCCAGCAGGGAGCCGGTGGCCAGCGGGAAGGTCACCGGGTCCTCGGCGGCGCGCAGCACGCGCACGCCGTCGGCGTACTCCTCCAGGGGCGCGCCCTCGGCGTGCCGGGTGACGACGGTGACCTCGTGCCCGGCGGCGGCCAGCGCCACCGACAGCGCGTGCACGTGCCGGCCCAGGCCACCGACGAGCACGGGCGGGTATTCCCAGGAGAGGATCAGCACCCGTTGGTGCCGGGCGGGGTGGATGTCGATCACGTCGGCGTCAGGTGACATGAAGGCCCCCTTTGAGTTGTCCCCCGTACATGCGGCGGAAGGCACCCCACCGGGTGCCCGCCGTCTCGCCTGGGTCGGGGCTCATCCTGCCGACCGCTGGATAACCAGCGGAGACGCCGTCGTTGCCGGTGTGTAACGCGTGCCTAGTGCGGTGTCCACTGACGTTCGCCGGGCTTCCGGCTGGGCGTTGTGGATCCTCGCCGTGGGGCGAGCGACTCCCCACCGGGTGGTGGGGCGGGCCTCCGCGGGCCAACTGGACCCTCACGCCGCCGGTGGTGCGCGGGACGGCGGGGGTCACGCCGGGACCGGCCAGCACCAGGCAGGTGGCAGCCGGCTCGACGGTGCGTGACCACCTGCGGCAGCTCGGGCGCCGCGCTGGTGGTGGTTCCGCCACCCGGGGTGCGGGTGGCGATGCTGGCGGCCGCGACAAGGTCGCGGTGCCCGGAGAATGCGCAGTCTGGGCAGAACAGGGTCCGCCCAGGAGGTTTGGGCACCCGCTTCCGGCAGGCGGGGCAGGTGGAGGAGGTGCCGCGTTCGTCGACCAGCCGCACGGTGATCCCGGCCAGGACAGCCTTGTCGGTGAGGACCTGGATCAGACGGCCGACCTGCCACTGCCGCAGCCGCAGGTTGTGCCGCCGCCCCGCAGGCAGGTCGAGCACGCCGCGGGGGTCACCGACGTGCAGCACGCCCACCCGCTTCCGGATAGCCCAGGAGATAACCGTACGGGCAGCTTCATGCTGGGCCTGGCGGACCCGCCGCCGATGCCGGCCCTCCACTCGCCGCGCCCGCCGACGGTACTGCCGCCACCGCCGCGACCCCCGCTGGCCCGGCTTTGGCGCCCGCCTGGCCACGGCCCGGCGGCGGGCCTTCGTGTCGGCCAGGTGCATGCGATGCTCGGCGCGGATCGCCCGTCCGGACACCAGCAGCCCATCCCCGTCAGGGCCGGCCACCGCGTACGGGTGGATGATTCCCAGATCTACGCCCGCCACCCGGTCCGGATCCGGTTCTTCACCGGGCTGGTAGGTCGTCACCGGGACCTCGGCGGTCACCTCCAGGAACAGCCGGCCGGCTTCGCACAGCAGGGTGATCGACCGGACCTGCTCGGCCGGATACGGCACCTCGCGGGCCAGACGCACCCACAACGGCGCGGTGCCTCTGGCGGTGGGAATCCGCACCCGACGACCGTCGAGGGTGAACGTGCCGTGATACCAGCGCACCGGCATCAGCCCACGCCGGCGACGCGGGAACCGCGCCGACAGATCACCGTCCTTGCGGCGTTTCGCCGCCGCGAACCACGCATCCGAGAACCGACGCAACACCGAGCGCGCACCGGTGGAGTCCAATTCGGCGAACGTGCCCGGCCCCGAGGTTGCCAACTCCCGGCACAATTCCTGATAACCGACCAGGGCCGTGTCCCTTCGGCGGCGGCGCCATGCGTTGACCTCCAACACACACGCCCACACATCCGCAGCCGACCGCAGCACTCCGAAACACCGCCGCCGCTGCCCGGCCGTCACCCGCAACCCCACCGCGCCGTCCGATGAAGCACCCGAGGCGCAGACGGATCACGACGACGAGGCACGAATCGAAGCCAACACCACCCCTACGACACTTCTCAAGTGCTACCAACCCGGTGAACGCCAGCAAACACCGAGCTAGCGGGGCCGGCGGACGCGCAGCAGCTCGGCCACCGACCATGCCTGGAACGGGCAGCCGGTGGCGGCGTGCGGCGGGGTGCCGTCGGCCGTCTCACTCACCGACCCTAGGCCATAATCCCCCAAATGGCCCTCAAGTCCGACCAAAAGGTCGCTGGTGGGCAGACCGGCCTTCCGGTATGCGTCGACGAACGGTCCGATCAGCCACGGCCAGACGGTCCCCTGGTGGTAGGCGGTGTCCCGCTCGGCCGGCCCGCCCCGGTGTCGCGCGGCGAAGTCGGGGGAGTCGGGGGAGAGGCTGCGCGGGCCGAGCGGGGTGAACAGCCCGGCCGCCACCCGGCGCAGCACCGCCGGGTCCGGCTCCAGCGGGGCGTACGGCAGGGACCAGGCCAGCAGCTGGTTGGGGCGGAGCAGGTCGTCGTCGTGGTACGCCGCCCCGCCCAGCGGATAGGCCGGCGCCGGCGCGTCCACCACGTCGTGCAGCCAGCCGGCCGGCGACGGGAACCGCTTGCCGAACGCCTCGCGGGCCCGGGCGTGCAGCCGCCACAGCTCGGCCGCGTCCCTCCCGGCCAGCTCGGTCAGCTCGGCCAGGCCGGCCAGGCCGTTGACCCAGAGCGCGTTGACCTCGACCGGCTTGCCGGTGCGCGGCGTCACCGGCACTCCGTAGACCCGCGCGTCCATCCAGGTCAACGCGGTGCCCGGGGTACCGCCCTGGGTGAGCAGGCCGTCGGCCGGGTCGACCGCGATGCCGTACCGGGTGCCGGCCAGGTGCGCTTCGACCACCGCGTGCAGCGCCGGCAGCAGTTCGTCGCCCAGGTCGGTGTCGCCGGTGAGCGTGACGTGCCGGCTCACCGCGTGCAGGAACCACAGCGTCGCGTCGACGGTGTTGTACTCCACCCGGCCGGTGTCGGCCGTGTTCGCCAGCATCCCCTCCGACAGCGTGGCCGCGTACGACCGCAGCAGCGCCCGCCCCTCGTCGGCCCGCCCGGTGCACAGGAACAGCCCCTCGTACGAGGTCATCGTGTCCCGCGACCAGGCCCCGAACCAGGGGTAGCCGGCCACCACGTCGGGCCCGGCGGAGGTGCGCACCACGAACGCGTCCGCGGCCAGGGTGAGGGTGGCCTCGACCGGGTCGGCCGGCTTCGCCGCCGCCACCACCGCCCGGTGCCGCCGC
>NZ_JAEVHN010000476.1:0-4930 GCF_016803375.1 Micromonospora sp. 4G55 | reverse complement strand
CCGTCGGCGTCGACCAGCCGCACACGGACCCACCCTGGCCAGTCTTCGTCGACCCATGCAATCGCCTCGCAGCGCAGCAACCCGGCGGACCTCATCACCGGGCTGATCCTGCCAGGAGGGTCGCGCCTGGGTGGCGCGCGGCTGTCTGGGGCACACAGGGGGCACGAGACACTGTCAAATGTTGTCGATCAGTGAGCAGCCCTGGCAGCCTGCGACGCCGTCTGAACAGGTGCCGAGCACTGTTCCCGCTGGTGAGCCGATCACGGCTCGCAGTTCCGCTTCAACGTCTGACACCAGCGGTGCGTCGGGCCAGCATCAGCCGTCAACCGTGCGCTCATGGGCCTGGCAGCTCATCCGGGTCTGCGATGGAGGCATCCAACTGCTCGACGCGTCGTCGGAGCACTCCGGCCGCGACCGGTGGCAGGGCTCGCATGGCGAGGTCCAGGACGCGACGGTGATCGAGCGGGTCCGGACAGCATGACGGCTCGCCACACCCGCGCATCTCTTCCCGCTGGTGCCGCGAGGCGCGAACATACAGCTTCCAGCCTCGCAGGGCCTCGGCGACTGCACCAGGGTGCATGCGTGCCCGCTCCAACTGAGCAATCGCCAACTGGCCCCGGCGAGGAATGCCGGGCACCACGGCGATCCGTTCTCCGGGCCGCGGTTCCCGACGGAGGCCCACCCGGACCTGCCCCGATGATCTACGAGGCACGGTTCTTTCGCGCTGTCGACATGACCGCATCATCCCACGGGGGTTAGCCGACGACAGCAATGGCGACAGCAACGGACCCAGACGAGGACGGTTGCTTGCGAAGGAGGGCGGCCACTCGCCCGAGGTCACGGACGCACGCAGACAGCGCCGGACAGAGCGCCCAGAAATTACAAGCGAGGGGTCCAGGCCGCGCCGGTGACTGTAGGGAGGGCCTACTCAGCGACGAAGACGCCCACGCCTGGCAGGGTCTCGGTCATCCCCTTGATCCGTAGCACCTGCATGGCTCGGTCGATCACGGGCTCGGTAACGCTGTAATGCTCGATCAACTCGCGTCGGCTGGGCAGCTTGGAGCCCGGCGGGAATTCGCCGGACGCGATGCGTTCGGCGAGGTCGTCGGCGATCTGCTCATAGCGGTAACGCGGTGGCACGGTGTTCCCCTCGGTTGGCAACACGAGTAGACCACCTACGTCAGCCCTTGACTACCCAACGGTACCTATGGGAGGTTGCCGAGGAGGTCGTTTCCCCCGGTTGGCGCTGTGGGTCGTCCTCGCCGGCGTGGATGTCCGGCGCATCCCCCGCGATCGGGCATCCACGCCTCTGGACACCTGCGGCACGAGGAGGCGGCAGTGCTCCCTTCCAACTCACCAACCCAGCGGTTCGCGGCCGCGACGGCTCTGGGCAGCCGATGAAGCGGGTCTCCTACGACGAATACGTCCACGCGGCGGCGCTCACCCTCGCCCGTCGCCACCGCCCCGTCTGGTCCTGGCGGCATTGGCGACACATCTGCCGCTGCGGCGCGACCCTGCCGTGCCGAAGCCGCCATCGCATCCCGATCAACCGCGGCCACTGGCCCAGCCAGGGCGGCCCGCGGTGACCACTCACCACCCCATCAAGCCGGCTTGGACGTGCGGCGGCTGCGCGGGGGAGTGGCCCTGCCAGACCCGGCGACGGGAGCTGCGAGCGGAGTACGATCGCGCCCCGGTGTCGCTCGCTCTCTACCTGGCCGCCCAACTCGTTGACGCCGCTCAGGACCTGGCCCACGTCCCCGCCGGCCAGCTGCACCACCGGTCCTTGGCTGGACCCGATGAGTATCCTGCGCGTCGGCGACGAAAAGTTCCATTACAGCGACGGCTCGCACAAGTGGATCCCACCGGACCCGGACTACGACCAGAAGGTCTGGGACGAGCAGGTCCGCCAGCACAAGCAAGGCCACCTCAGGAACGAGCGCCCGAAGGTCCGCATCCGGCGTCTCGCCTGAGCCCGCAGTACAGCAGCAAAGTACAGCAACCGTGGCAGCCAAACCGGGCCAAGAAGGGCCTCAGCAGGCCGTCTGACCTCGCGTCAAGCCCGATCCGACTCGCTCGCCGAGAGTTCACACCGAAGAGGTCACTGGTTCGATCCCAGTATCGCCCACCATTGAAGTAATGCAGAAGAGCCACCCTCGGAAGAGGGTGGCTCTTGCTGATTCCATCGTCAGTTGTCGTTGGGCGTCAGCGGATCGTCAGCGAACGTGTCGCCCGACGAGCGCAGACGATGTCACGTTTGAGGCTGTCTCCGACGAACCAGCAGTCCCCGATCGGGACTCCAAGGGAGCGGGCGGCCATGTGCGCCAGCTCCGGGTTCGGCTTTCGCGGCCCCGCCTCGTCGCTGTAGAACTCGGCTGCGAGCAGCCCGGAGAGCCCTGCCGCGGCGAGGTAGTCCCGGTGCGCGGCGCCGGAGAGCGTGTTGCTGACCACCGCCATTGGCAGTCCCGCGTCGGCGGCGGCGTGCAACGCCTCCGGGATGCCGGGACGTACGGCCCGTTGCTGTCGCCAGGTCCAGGCGTACGCCAGCGGGGTTGCTTCCCGATCGACGGCATCGCGGGCCTCCTGAGGCCAGGACCGGGTCACGAAATCTGCCCACACCTGAGCATGCGACAGCTCGACGGGTTGAGCCGCCTTGCCAACGTCGTCGCGCCAGAGGGCATACGTACGCGCACCCTCGCCAATGTCCCGAGCGATCTGCTCGCGGGACACCGCTCCGTCTACGAGTTGGGACACTCGCTGCACCAGCTCCGGCGGGGCCGGCGGTTGCGGTGGCGCGTCGACCAGGACGCCACTGAAGTCCAGCAGAAGCGCGCGAGGCGGACGAAGCATGCCCGCGTCCTCTCGCAGCGGCAGAAGGAAGAGGAGGGAATCCCAGGGCAAAGCGACTCATGCCAGGTTGGGCGAAGCCCACACGTGGTGCGGCTCCCATCAGTCCGATCGCCGTGACGGACTTCTGGCCCAACGTGCGATGAGCCGCACGAACAGCAGGGTCATCACGGCCACCGCAGGAAGGGTCAGCAACACCCACCGGCCGCCGAGCAGGTTGCCGGTTCCTATCAGGGCAAACGCCACGCCCTCCCATAGCACTTCACGCCCGCTGAACGGCTGTCCAGGCAGTAAGCGTCGGCGCTGGCGCCGTTCCTCGCGTCGTAGCCGCACTCCCATGAGCATGAACAGCAGACCCAGCGCGATACCGGGCCAACCAGCTATCCAGGTGAGCGCTTGCGGCATGAGAACTCCTACCGGTCCGTCTCATTCGGTGAGGGCGATGTGCCCATTGAAGTCAGCTGGCATTCCCCTTCGACCTGGCAACCGCTACTTCTAGCGGCGGACCTGGTGCTGATCCAGGCCGGCTGCCGTACTAGCCGGTCGGACGCTCGGGCCGGTCTCCGTTGCGCCGTTGCCGACGTTGGACGGTGTCGGGCGGTGGTGTGTCGTGCTGCTCTTGGCTCGCGCGGACCTGTCGGTGATCTGTTGCCGAATCGGCTTCGCGCTCGCGGGAGAGCGTCCGATACGGAGGGGGTGGGGTGATCACGTTTCCTGCGTGATCACCAGACCCTCGCTGTCCCGGCCGAAACTCCCCCTCCGGCGACCCCCACAGGGGTGTCCTTGGTCAACCAGGACGGACACATCTACCTGCCCAGTAGTGCTGATTGCCCTGCACGCGGCCGTCGCCATCTAAGCTACTCAAAGTACGGTGCTCGAATGACCCACGGTCCCTTGGATCCGTCGCAGCCGCCGACTCAGCCAGTGCAGCCGATGAGCCCATACCCGCCGCCGCAGTACACCCCCACTTCCGGCGGCCCGCCGGTATACCCGCCGAGTGGGCCGCCTCAGTACGGTCCAACGACCGGCGGCCGCGCCGTACCCACCAGCCGGGCCGATGCCCTTCTATCCCGCGCCTGTCCCGCCGAAGAGGAAGAGTTTCTGGTCTTCCACGGGCGGGATCCTGACCATCGTCTTCGGCTCGCTCGCACTGGTGGTCGTGGTCTTGCTGTGCACGCCCTTGGGCTTGATGGCGATGATCGGGGACAGGGGGGACGCCGTCTCCAAGATGGAGGTTCGGGTCACCTCGTGCGAGGTGTTCGGCTCGGTCGCGAAGGTTGGGTTCTCCGTGAAGAACATCGGGGACAAGACTCGCAGCGCCACCCTCAAGATTGAGTATCGGGACTCGGCTGGCGCCCCTCTGGACACGGACACGTTGTACGTGCGAAACGTGGCGCCGGGAGACACGGTGCGCGGCGAAAAGTCGACCATTTTGGATGTCCCGACGACGTCCGGAAGCTGCAAGATCGTCGGGGTGAGCTGACCCCAACGATCGTGCTGCCCGGGCAGGCCGCGCAGCCCCCCCGTCGTCTTGTAAGTGGCGGGGGCTCCGCGCGGCGCGTTGTCCTCGGTGTCGAACTCCCAGCGGAGCACCTTGCCTGTCTCGGAGTCGCCAGCACTGGCGACGACGTACCACCGGACCTCGCGGGCGAGCCACACGTCACGCCGGGTCAACCGACCCCAGCTGTTATTCCACCAGCGCGTCACCAGCTCCTTGCCCACGCGATGATCGTACAAGCGTTTTAAACCGGCAGTGGTGGATGGCGTGAAAGGGGAGGCGAGCCCGAGCGGACAGGCCGGGGAGCGAACCGCGCGGGGCCGATGAAGGAGAAGGGTGGCAGCGCGGCCACGAGCGGAGCCGACGAGGCAGCCAGCGTCACGCGCGGATGAGCCACAGCGATCCTCGGAGGCGACACCGGACGGCGATGGCCGGGGTGGAGTTGTGCTCGTGCCGGCTTGGTCGACTCGGAGCGCTTCCGGTGATCTGTTGCCGAATTGGCCTGTACTAAGGGACGTCTCGTAACCCGGCAGGTGTCCCTTGAGGACGATCATCGAAGATGTCCTGATGCAGGTGATCTCCTCAGCC
>NZ_JAEVHN010000475.1:0-4934 GCF_016803375.1 Micromonospora sp. 4G55 | reverse complement strand
GTGACCGGGCTGACCGTCGAGCGGCTCGGGCCGGCGGAGACCCGGGCGGTCGCGCAGCGGATCGCCGGCGCGTTCTACGACCTGGCGGCGACGCGGTGGCTGGTGCCGGACGCCGCGAAGCGGGAGGCCGTGCTGGCGGACAACTTCGAGATCCTGGTCGACCACGCGATGCGGCACGGCCTGGTCCACGCCACCGCCGACCGGTCCGGCGTCGCGGTCTGGTTCCCGCAGTCCGGCGACCCGGCGCCGCCACCGGCCGACTACGACGAGCGGCTGGCCGCGGCCTGTGGCGAGTGGACCGAGCGGTTCCAGCACCTCGACACGCTGTTCGAGGCGCACCACCCGCACGACGACCACCACCACCTGGCGTTCCTGGCGGTGGCTCCGCAGCGGCAGGGGCGGGGCGTCGGCACCGCCCTGCTGCGGCACCACCACGCGGCGCTGGACGCGGCGGGCGTGCCGGCGTACCTGGAGGCGAGCAGCGAGCGCAGCCGCGACCTGTACGCCCGGCACGGCTACCGGGTCGGCGAGCCGTTCCGGCTGCCGACGGCTCCCCGTTCTACCCGATGTGGCGGGACCCGGGCGGCCACTGAGCACCGGCCCCGAAGGCCGACCCGGGTTGCGGCGAGTCGCGGTGTCCGCCGCCCGGATCACCGCGACACGCCGCGAAGCGTGCGGCGCGGGACGTCTCCCGGGCGCCCGCATGTCGGCCGCCCGGACACCGGCGACACGCCGCACACCGTGCGGTGGTGCGGGATGGGGGCACGAAAAGGCCCGGTCGGCGAACCGCCGACCGGGCCCGAAGGACGCGACGGTGACCGGGTCCGCCGACCCGGCCGCCGTCAGCGCACCCTAGTAGGTTCCGTCGAGCTGACCCCGCAGCTTGGTCAGCGCCCGGGCCAGCAGCCGCGAGACGTGCATCTGCGAGACGCCGATCTGCTCGGCGATCTGCGACTGGGTCAGGTTGCCGTAGAAGCGCAGGGTGAGGATCTTCTGCTCGCGCTCGTCGAGCGTGGCGAGCGCCGGGCCGAGGGCCACCCGCAGCTCGGCCAGCTCGAACTCGTTGTCCTCGCCGCCGAGCATGTCGCCCAGCTCGGTCGCCCGGTCGCCGTCGCCGGTCGGGGTGGACAGCGAGACGGCGTTGTACGCGCGGGCGCCCTCCAGGCCTTCCAGGACCTCTTCCTCGGTGAGCTTGAGGTGGGCGGCGATGTCGGCGACCGTCGGCGAGCGGCCGAGGGTCTGCAGCAGCGAGCTGTTGGCGTCGGAGATGGCCAGCCGCAGCTCCTGGAGGCGGCGGGGCACCCGGATGTCCCACGTGCGGTCGCGGAAGTGCCGCTTGAGCTCACCGATGATGGTCGGGATGGCGTAGCCGGCGAAGTCGACGCCGCGGGAGGGGTCGAACTTGTCGATCGCCTTGATGAGGCCGACGGCGGCGGTCTGCGCCAGGTCGTCGGTGGGCTCGCCGCGACCGCTGTAGCGGTGGGCGAGGTGGTTGGCGAGCGGCAGCCAGGCCTCGATCGCCCGGTCCCGCATCGCGGCGCGGGACGGATGGTTGGCGGGCAGCGCGGCCATCGCGTTGAGCAGGTCGGCAGCGCTGTCGGTGAGCGCGCGCGGGTCCAGCTTCTCGGTGTCGGCGCGGCGGTGGCCGGCTGCTCAGTGGTCGCTGGCGCGGTCATGGGTGGTCCTCCCTGCACCTCGTCCGCGGACAAAAAGACGTGACGCTTTGGTTTAGCTTCAGATGGTCCGTTCGGGACTCACCTTAGCCTGATCGGCTTGACGAAATCTAGCCGAAAGGACGATGTACCTAAGTGATTTTGACTCACGAAAGACACGTAACGGACGAAATCTTGCCGGCTTGTGATCACCGTTACCGGGTCGCTCGACTGATGGCGGTGTCCGACGGATGCTCGTTCGTCCCGTCCGGTCGGTCGCGTCGGCCCGGCCGACCGGTCAATCGTGGAACCGACATGACGGACGACTGTCGGCTTTCCGTCGTTGTCCCGTGCACAGGACCGCACGTAGCGTCGCCATACACCCATCGGTACGGAGGCGTCGTGCTGGACCCCACGGATCCGCAACTCGTCGTCGGCAGTCGCACGCTGCACTTCAGCTGGCTGCCGGCGGATCCGGACGCCGTCGCCGCGCTCGTGCCGTCCGGGCTGCGGCCGCGCCAGGACCGGCAGGTCTTCATGAACCAGTACGTGGTGGAGGACGACTCCCAGACCTCCGGCTTCGGCGCCTACTCGCTGACCTACCTCGGGGTGGCCCTGGAGGGGGTGAACGCGCCCGGCGGGGTGACGCCGGGCGGCTGGTGGACGCATTACGTCACCTCCAGCCCGCTGGTGCGGGAGTACGCGGCCGCCCGCGGCGCTCCCGCGGTGCTCGGCCGGACCACCATCGAGGTGCGGGGCGAGGCGCTGGTCGCCGAGACCGTGGCCGACGGGTCGCCGCTGATCCGGGCCCGGGCGCGGGTCGGCGAGACCGGGCACGTGATCCACTCCGGGCACCACCGCTACTTCACCCGCTGCGCCGGGCAGCTGGTCAGCTCCGTCTACCCGTTCATCTCCGAGACGGTCGACCCGTTCGAGATCGAGTCGGTGGAGTTCCTGGAGCCCGGGCACCCGGTCTACGCGCTGCGCCCGGAGAACCCGCTGCTGATCACCTGGGGCTTCTACGCCCCGCGCACCTCGTTCGCGTACCCGGGTGGGCTGACCCCGTACCCCGGGCAGCAGACGCGGGCGGAGGCACGTGGCGACGCCTCACCAGGTGCCGGCGCGCCGGGCCCGCAGCGGTCTGCCGTCCGGGTCGTAGACCAGCCGGTACGCCGGTAGCGCCCAGAGCCGGGTCAGCCACGGCAGCCGTTCCGGCCGGTGCGGGCGTAGCCGGCCCGGGGGCCGGGGGCCCTGCCGGCCGCCGTCGTGCCACCGCTGGAGGGCGTCGGCCGCCGAGGTGATCGCCTTGACCGCCGCTTCCGGGTCCAGCAGGTCGGCGTCCTCGCCGCCGTCCGGGTCGCGGTCGAGGTGCTCGCGCCACAGCCGAAGCCGCAGTTCCCGGGCGAAGACCCGGGCGCCGTCGCCCTCGCCGGTCGGATCGGTGGGCGCCCGCTCGTCGCGGGTGTCGGCGAGCACCGCGCAGGACAGCTCGCTGTCGTGCGTCCAGGACCGGCGGTTGAAGTTGTCGCTGCCCACACTCGCCCAGACGTCGTCGACCACGCAGACCTTCGCGTGCACGTAGACCGGCTCGCCCTCGTGGTTCTCCAGGTCGAACACGTGCACCCGGTCCGGGGCGGCCTTGTCGCAGAGCGAGAGCGCCTGCTCGCGGCCGACCATGTTCGGTGGCAGCGCCAGCCGGCCGTCCACGTCCGGGTAGCGGGGCACCACCGCCACCAGGTGCAGGTCGGGATTGTCCCGCAGCGCGTCGGCGAACAGCTCGGCCACCTCGGTGGACCACAGGTACTGGTCCTCCAGGTAGATCAGCCGGCGGGCCCGGCGTACCGCCTTGGTGTAGCCGCGGGCCACGGTGCGCTCGCCGTCCGGCGCGAAGGAGTAGCGGGGGCGGACCGCCGGGTAGGTGCGCAGCACCTGGATCCGGTGCGGGCCGCAGGGCGGCGGGTCGGCCGGCTGCTCGGGCAGCGGATCGGGGCTGAGGTCGGCGCCGCGCAGCCGGTCGCGCAGGTAGGCCAGCGGGTTCTCCGAGTCCAGCGGCATCGGGTCCGTCCAGCGCTCCCGGAAGGTGGTGTCCAGCGCGCCGACCACCGGGCCGCGGACGGCGAGCTGCACGTCGTGCCAGGGCGGGTGCGGGCCGTACCGGGGGGACATCTGCACGGCCTGCGGGTCGCCCCGGTGCGCCGCGTCGTCGCGCCGGCTGTGGCACAGGTCGATGCCGCCGGCGAAGGCGATGTCGCGCTCCGGGGCGCCGGGATGTCGCAGTACCACCAGCTTCTGGTGGTGCGAGCCGCCCCGCCGGACCCGCTGGTCGAGCAGCACCTCGCCGCCGGCCGCGCAGATCGCCTCGCTGAGGCTGCGGTTCTCCGCCTCGCTGTAGGAGAGGGCGTCGAGGTGGGAGCGCCAGATCAGCCCCTTGACCACGACGCCCCGCTGGGCGGCCCGGGCGAAGAGCTGGACCACCGTCGGGCCGTCCGGGCGCATCCGCTGGTCCGGGTCGCCACGCCAGTCGGTGAAGAACAGGTGGTCTCCGGCGCGCAGCGCCTCCACCTCGCTGACCAGCCGGTCGAAGTACGCCGCACCGTGAATCAACGGCTCGGCGAGGTTTCCCGCCGTCCAGACGGGTAACACCGAGACCGGGTTGGCGCGTTCGTCAGCGGTCAGGAACCAATCCTGCGTCGCCACGTTCCAGCCCCCCGAGGTCGTCGACAACGTCCTCACGGTAGGTGTCCTGCCGCCGGTACGCACGCCGGGTCTGCTCCGCGTGCCCTGGTGGTGGCACCTGTCGGACCCGAGACGCGCACACCGAGGAGGCCACACCATGCCCGCCGAGACGACGAACCCCGTGACCGAGTACCGCCCTCAGGCGGTGGAGAGTGAACGGGGTGCGCTGTTGGCGGTGTTGCTCATGGTGATCCTCGGGGTCGCCGGAATCTTCGCCGTCTCCTGAGGCCGACGCGGGGCGCCCCGGTGGACCGGGGCGCCCTGGCGTGTGCGATCAGGGACGGTCGCCCTGGCCGCCGGTGTGCGGCAGCCGCTTGGCGGGGACGACCCCGAGCCGCCGGCCTGGAAGTCCTCGAAGGCCCGGACCAGTTCGGCGCGGGTGTTCATGACGAACGGCCCGTAGTGCGCCACCGGCTCCCGGATCGCCGGCCACCCATGATGAAGAGGTCCAGCGCCGGGGTGTTGGCGTCCTGCTGGGCGTCGGCGGTGGCCCGCAGCGCGTCGCCCGGCCCGTGCACGGCCAGCTGGCCGTGCGCACCGGCCGCC
>NZ_JAEVHN010000474.1:0-4934 GCF_016803375.1 Micromonospora sp. 4G55 | reverse complement strand
GGCGTCCGCCCTCCGGCGGCGGTCGCCGGGCTGCCGGTGCCGGTCTCCGCGTCGTCCTCCAGCCGCAGGGTGAGCGAGATCCGCTTGCGGGGGACGTCCACGTCGAGCACCTTGACCCGGACCACGTCGCCGGACTTGACCACGTCCCGGGGGTCCTTGACGAAGGTGTGGGACATCGCCGACACGTGCACCAGGCCGTCCTGGTGGACGCCGACGTCGACGAACGCGCCGAACGCCGCGACGTTGGTGACCACGCCCTCCAGCAGCATCCCCGGGGTCAGGTCGCTGATCTTCTCCACTCCCTCGGCGAAGGTGGCGGTGCGGAACTCCGGTCGCGGGTCCCGGCCCGGCTTCTCCAGCTCGGCGAGGATGTCGGTGACGGTGGGCAGGCCGAAGGTCTCGTCGACGAAATCGGTGGCCCGCAGCCCGCGCAGGATCGCCGACTTACCGATCAGCGAGCGCAGGTCCTGCCCGGTGCTTGCCAGGATCCGCCGCACCACCGGGTACGCCTCGGGGTGCACGCTGGAGGAGTCCAGCGGGTCGTCGCCACCCGGGATGCGCAGGAAGCCGGCGCACTGCTCGAACGCCTTCGGGCCGAGCCGGGGCACCTTCTTCAGCTCGGCGCGGGAGCGGAACGGGCCGTTGGCGTCGCGGTGCAGCACGATGTTCTCCGCCAAGCCGGCGCCGATGCCGGAGACCCGGGTCAGCAGCGGCGCGGAGGCGGTGTTGACGTCCACCCCGACCGCGTTGACGCAGTCCTCGACCACGGCGTCCAGCGAACGGGAGAGTTTCACCTCGGACAGGTCGTGCTGGTACTGCCCGACGCCGATCGAGCGGGGGTCGATCTTGACCAGCTCGGCGAGCGGATCCTGGAGGCGGCGGGCGATGGAGACCGCGCCGCGCAGCGACACGTCCAGCCCGGGCAGCTCCTGGGAGGCGTACGCAGAGGCGGAGTAGACCGACGCGCCGGCCTCGGAGACCACCACCTTGGTCAGGTTGAGCTGCGGGTACCGCTTGATCAGGTCACCGGCCAGCTTGTCGGTCTCCCGGCTGGCGGTGCCGTTGCCGATGGCGATCAGCTCGACGCCGTGCGCCCCGGCGAGCTTCGCCAGGGTCTCGATCGAGGCGTCCCACTGCCGGCGCGGCTCGTGCGGGTAGATGGTGTCGGTGGCGACCACCTTGCCGGTGGCGTCGACGACCGCGACCTTGACGCCGGTGCGCAGGCCCGGGTCCAGGCCCATCGTCGGGCGGGTGCCGGCGGGCGCCGCGAGCAGCAGGTCACGCAGGTTGGTGGCGAAGACCCGGACGGCCTCCTCCTCCGCCGCCTGCCACAGCCGCATCCGCAGGTCTGCGCCGAGGTGGATGAGGATCCGGGTACGCCAGGCCCAGCGCACCGTGTCGGCGAGCCACCTGTCGGCGGGCCGCCCCTGGTCGCTGATGCCGAACCGGCCGGCGATCGCCGCCTCGTACCGGCTCGGGCCGGTGACGACGGCGTCGGCGTCGCCCTCGGCCTCCGGGTCCATGGTCAGGTCGAGCACGCCCTCCTTCTCGCCCCGGAACATCGCCAGGATCCGGTGCGACGGCAGCTTGGGGTACGGCTCGGCGAAGTCGAAGTAGTCGGCGAACTTGGCGCCGGCGGTCTCCTGGCCGTCGCGTACCCGGGAGACCAGCCGGCCCCGCGACCACATCTGCTCGCGCAGGGTGCCGATCAGGTCGGCGTCCTCGCCGAAGCGCTCGATCAGGATGGCCCGGGCGCCCTCCAGCGCGGCGGCGGCGTCGGCCACGCCTCGGTCGGCGTCGACGAAGCGGCCGCCGTCTCGCGCGGGTCCCGCGACGGGTCGGCGAGCAGGGTGTCGGCGAGCGGCTCCAGCCCCCGCCTCGCGGGCGACCTGCGCCCGGGTCCGCCGCTTGGGCTTGTACGGCAGGTAGATGTCCTCCAGCCGGGACTTCGAGTCGGCCGCCATGATCTGCGCTTCCAGGGCCTCGTCGAGCTTGCCCTGGCCGCGGATCGACTCCAGCACGGCGGCCCGCCGCTCGTCCAGCTCACGCAGGTACCGCAGCCGCTCCTCGAGGGTGCGCAGCTGCGCGTCGTCGAGCAGGCCGGTGGCCTCCTTGCGGTAGCGGGCGATGAACGGCACGGTGGCGCCGCCGTCGAGCAGCTCCACGGCCGCCCGCACCTGACGCTCCGCGACGCCGAGCTCGTCGGCGATCCGCTGATGAACTGACTGGGTCACGATCTTGATCCGCCTTCGCTGTGGGTTCCGTGCTGCATTCTGCCGCTCGCCCCCGACGACGCTCGCCATACCCGCCCGACGCGCCTGCGCTAGCGTTGCGATCATGGAACAACCAGCGGATCCGCGGGCCCGCCGGCTCTTCGGCGGCAGCGCCCGGGCGCTCGGCGACCTGGCCGTCAGCCCGTTCCGGGCCGACCGGGACCGGATCGTCGGCTCGCCGTTCTTCGCCCGGCTCAACGGCGTCACCCAGGTGATCAGCCCGGGTGGATCCGGCCTGCTGGTGCACAACCGGCTCACCCACAGCCTGAAGGTCGCCCAGGTGGCCAGGGCGATCGCCGAGCGGCTCACCGCCGACCCGGCGCACCGGCGGCTCCTCGACGAACTCGGCGGTTGCGACCCGGACGTGGTCGAGGCCGCCGCGCTCGCGCACGATCTCGGCCACCCGCCGTTCGGGCACCTGGGGGAGCGGGTGCTGGACCGACTGGCCCGGCAGCGGCTCGGCCTGCCGGACGGCTTCGAGGGCAACGCGCAGTCGTACCGGATCGTCACCAGCACCGAGATCCGGGGCGCGGCCACCACCGGGCTCGACCTCACCGCCGCGGTCCGCGCGGCCCTGCTGAAGTACCCGTGGACCCGGCTGGACCATCCGGACCCGCACCCGCGGCACCTCACCCCGGCGCCCCGGGGCGCGGCCGCCCCGCCAGACGACCCGGAGAGCGGGTCGGCGAAGTTCGGCGCGTACCGGACCGAGCTGGCCGACCTGCGGCAGGCCCGGGAGCCGTTCGCCGGCCGGATCGCCGACTGGCAGCAGACCGTCGAGGCCTCGGTGATGGACACCGCCGACGACATCGCGTACGCGATCCACGACGTCGAGGACTTCTACCGGGTGGGCGTGCTCCAGCAGGGGGCGGTGGCCGCCGAGCTGATGGCCTGGCAGCGGGAGGGCGGTCACCTGCGCGCGGTCACCGACGCGGCGCTGACCGGCGCGGCCCGCCGGCCCGGCTCGGCGATCGAGCGGCTGCGCCGCCAGCTGCACCGCAAGGACGGCTGGATCACCGACGACGACGCGTTCGCCGCCGCCGTCGAGCACGTCCGCCAGGAACTGGTCGAGGGGCTGCTGGCGATGCCCTTCGACGGCTCGATCGAGGCCGAGCAGTACGTCGCCCGCTTCTCCGCCCGCTGGACCACCCGGTTCGTCGACGCGATCACCGTGGTCCGCGAGCCGTCGGTGCGCTCCGGGCACGTGCTGCTCGCCCCGGCCCAGTGGCACGAGGTGCAGGTCCTCAAGTTCGTCCACCACCGGTTCGTGCTGGCTCGCCCCGACCTGGCCCTGCACCAGCGGGGTCAGGCCCGGCTGCTGGGCACCCTGGTCGAGGCGCTGTGGGAGTGGCTGCTCGACCCGGAGGAGGAGTCCCGGCTGCCGCGCCGGCTGCACGACCTGGTCGAGCTGGCCGAGGCGGAGCTGCACCCGCGTACGGCGGACCGGATCGGCCGGGCCCGGGGCCGGGCCATCGTCGACTTCGTCGCCCAGCTCACCGACGGCCAGGCCGTCGCCATGCTGGACGCCCTCTCCGGGCGCTCCGGCGCCCTCTGGACCGACGCCTTCGTCCTCTGACCGCCAGACCGGGGCGACGGCCGGCGGGCCGGCACCGGCGGCGGGTACGTCAGGCGACCGCCTGCCACCAGCCGTCCACCGGCGGCGGGTCGTCGACCACCACCCGCTCGCCGGGGCGGGGCACCGCCAGCCGCACGTCGCGCGCCTTGGCCTCGGCCCAGAGCCGGTCCACGGGCTCGGACCAGTCGTGCAGGGCCAGGTTGAACGTCGCCCAGTGCACCGGGAGGAAGAGCCCGCCGCGCAGGTCGAGGTGGGCCGAGACGGCCTCCTCGGGGAACATGTGGATGGCCGGCCACGCCCGGTCGTACGCGCCGATCTGCATCAGGGTGACGTCGAACGGCCCGTGCTCCGCGCCGATCTCGGCGTACCCGTCGAAGTAGCCGGAGTCGCCGGTGTAGAAGACCTTGCGGTGCGCGCCGGCGACCACCCAGGAGCTCCAGAGGGTGCCGTCGCGGCGCAGCCCCCGGCCGGAGAAGTGCTGGGCGGCGGTGGCGATGATCTCGAGCCCACCCACCTGGTGCCGCTCCGACCAGTCCAGCTCGACGATCCGCTCCGCCGGCACGCCCCACCGGTCGAGGTGGGCGCCGACGCCCAGCGGCACCAGGAACGGCGCGGACTGCCGCCGGGTCAGTTCCTGCACGGTGGCCATGTCGAGGTGGTCGTAGTGGTCGTGGGAGATCAGGATGGCGTCGACCGGGGGCAGGTCGGCCAGGCGTACCGGGGGCTGGTGCAGCCGCCTGGGGCCGACCGCGGCGGACGGGGAGCAGCGGTCGCTCCACACCGGGTCGACCAGGACCTTGCGCCCCTCGATTTCGATCATCGCGGAGGCGTGGCCGTACCAGACGATGTTGAGTTCGCGCTCGACGTCGGTCGCGGGCGGGGGCGTCGGGGGCAGCAGCGGGACCGGGGCGCTGGGGCGCCGGCGTTGCTTGCCGAAGATCAGCTCCCAGACCAGGTTCCGACCCGGGTCACCGGTGGTCATCGTCCGGGTGGCGGCCCGGTTGTGGAAGGTGCCGTCGCGGAACTGGGGGGGAGCGGGCGGCCCGTTCCGCCCGGGCCCCGGTCAGCCGACCGCCCAGCGCCGC
>NZ_JAEVHN010000473.1:0-4935 GCF_016803375.1 Micromonospora sp. 4G55 | reverse complement strand
CCGGCCCGCGGCCGCGGGCGGGTCGCCGGCTGCGCGGCGGAGCCCGGCCCGCCGTCCGGTGGGGCCCCGGACACCGTCCGGCCGGTACGCATCGATAGTCCTGGCAGCACTGTCGTCCGCCGACAGTGCACATTGGAAATCCTCCCGGGTGGCAAATCCGGAAATCCTGGACGCTGCGACGGCAAAGTGGCAGCTTAGAGGGCATGGCGGAATCCGGAGTCAACCCCACCGCGGCAGCTCTGCTGGGGCTGCTGCACGAGGGCCCGATGACTGGCGGCCAACTGATGGCCGCCGCTGAGCGCCGACTGGCGCCGTACTGGTCGATGACCCGCAGTCAGGTCTACCGCGAGTTGCCGGTGCTGGCCGAGCGGGGTTTCGTGCGGCTGGGCAAGCCCGGGCCGCGGATGAGCCAGCCGTACGCGATCACCGCGAGCGGGAAACGGACATTTTCCCGCTGGCTGGCGGAGAACCCGGGTCGGGACACCATCCGCAACCCGATCGCCCTGCGGATCGCCTTCGGCGACCTGCACTCGGCCAGCCAGCTGAAGAACCTCTACGCCTCGGCCAACGAGTACCACACCGAGGCCCTGGCGCACGTCCGCGAGCAGGTGAAGAACGCCAAGAAGGAGGGCGACAACTACGACGCCAGCGCGCTGGAGTTCGCCGTCGCCTACCACAAGGCGGCGCTTTCCTGGCTCAAGACCGC
Organism: Micromonospora sp. 4G55; assembly: GCF_016803375.1. Classification (NCBI taxonomy): domain Bacteria; kingdom Bacillati; phylum Actinomycetota; class Actinomycetes; order Micromonosporales; family Micromonosporaceae; genus Micromonospora; species Micromonospora sp. 4G55. The sequence continues at coordinate 4,229 of NZ_JAEVHN010000473.1, read as the reverse complement.
CCCGGTCGGCTGATCATCTGCCCGGGTCGGCGGTGTGACGTGAGCGGACCGCCGCACGCACAGTACGCTTGTCTGTCGTGACCGCTGCCGATTACGCCGAACAGCTCAAGGAACTCGACGCCACCCTACGCAACATCGAGGCGGTGCTCGACCTCGGCCGCCTGCACGAGGAGAAGGCCCGGCTCGAGGAGCAGGCGTCCGCGCCCGACCTGTGGGACGACCAGGCGAAGGCGCAGCAGGTGACCTCGCAGCTGTCGTACGTCAACGGCGAGATCGGCAAGCTCGGCAGCCTCCGCTCCCGGCTCGACGACGCCGGTGTCCTGCTGGAGTTGGCCGAGGCCGAGTCCGACCCGGGGGTCCTCTCCGAGGTCGAGACGGAGATCGCCGGGCTGGGCAAGGCCATCCAGGAGATGGAGGTCCGCACCCTGCTCTCCGGCGAGTACGACTCCCGGGAGGCGCTGGTCGCCATCCGGGCCGGCGCGGGCGGGGTGGACGCCGCCGACTTCGCCGAGATGCTGCTGCGGATGTACCTGCGCTGGGCCGAGCGGCACGGTTACCCGACCGAGGTCTACGAGACCTCGTACGCGGAGGAGGCCGGCCTGAAGTCCGCCACCTTCACCGTGAAGGTCCCGTACGCCTACGGCACACTCAGCGTCGAGTCGGGCACCCACCGGCTGGTCCGGATCAGCCCCTTCGACAACCAGGGCCGCCGGCAGACCAGCTTCGCCGGTGTCGAGGTGCTGCCGGTCACCGAGCAGACCGACCACATCGACATTCCGGAGAACGAGGTCCGGGTGGACGTCTACCGCTCCTCCGGCCCGGGTGGGCAGAGCGTCAACACCACCGACTCCGCGGTGCGGCTCACCCACATCCCCACCGGCATCGTGGTGACCTGCCAGAACGAGAAGTCCCAGCTGCAGAACAAGGCCTCCGCCATGCGGGTGTTGCAGGCCCGGCTGCTGGAGCGCAAGCGGCAGGAGGAGGAGCAGAAGCTGGCCGGCCTGAAGACCGGCAGCACCAGCTCCTGGGGCGACCAGATGCGCTCGTACGTGCTGCACCCGTATCAGATGGTGAAGGATCTCCGAACCGAGCAGGAGACCGGCAATCCGTCCTCCGTCTTTGACGGGGATCTGGACAGCTTCATCGAGGCCGGCATCCGCTGGCGCAAGCAGCAGCAGCTCGCCAACGACGCTGTGTGATCAGGCGGGGGCGGAGCGCGTCGTCGATCTCCTGGTGGCAGGGGTAATCGATGACGCGCCTCGCAGAGGTGGGGCGTAGGACTTGGCTCAGCGGTTACACCGCGTAGACTCACCACCCGTGATTCAGCTTGAGCAAGTGACGAAGACGTACCCGAAGGCGTCCCGGCCTTCGCTCGACAACGTGTCCGTCTCGATCGAGAAGGGCGAGTTCGTCTTCTTCATCGGTCCATCCGGCTCCGGCAAGTCCACGATAATCAAAATGCTGCTGCACGAGGTCAGCCCCAACAAGGGCCGGGTCGTCGTGAACGGCAAGGACGTCACCACGATGCGCACCTGGAAGCGACCCCACTTCCGGCGCTCGATCGGCTGCGTCTTCCAGGACTTCCGGTTGCTGCCCAACCGCACCGCCTACGAGAACGTGGCGTTCGCTCTCGAGGTGATCGGCAAGACCAAGGCGGTCGCCCGCCGGGTCGTGCCCGAGGTGCTGGAGCTGGTCGGGCTCGGTGGCAAAGAGCACCGCTACCCGCACGAGCTCTCCGGTGGTGAGCAGCAGCGCGTGGCCGTCGCCCGGGCGTTCGTGAACCGTCCGCTGATCCTGCTGGCCGACGAGCCGACCGGAAACCTGGACCCGGACACCTCGATCGAGATCATGCGCCTGCTGGACCGGATCAACCGCACCGGCACGACCGTCGTGATGGTCACGCACGACTCCAACATCGTGAACCAGATGCGCCGTCGCGTCGTCGAGATCGAGAGCGGCCGCATCGTGCGCGACCAGGCCCGCGGCGTCTACGGGTGAGCCGGCGCTCCACCCCTGCCGTACACCCTGACGACGAACACCTCATGCCGGAGAGCCGGAGGAACACCCGATGCGGATGAAATACGTCCTGTCCGAGGTACTGGTCGGACTGTGGCGCAACGTCACCATGACCATCGCCATGATCATCACCATGGCGGTGTCGCTGTTCATGCTGGGCGGGGCCGGTCTGCTGTACCAGAAGGTCGGCGACATGAAGGACCTCTACTACGAGAACGTCGAGGTCTCGATCTTCCTGGCCACCGACGTCAGCGAGCAGCAGCGCAACGACCTGGACGCCAAGCTCAAGAGCGACCCCCTCGTTAAGGAGGTCCTCTACGTCAACAAGGACGAGGCGTACAAGCGGTTCCAGGAGATGTACCAGGACGCCCCGGACCTGGTGAACGCCGTCAAGGCGGACCAGCTGCCCGAGTCGTTCCGGCTCAAGCTGGTGAACCCGGAGCAGTACAAGAACATCTACGACCAGTACAAGGACACCGAGGGGGTCGACGAGATCGTCGACCAGAGCCGGCTGCTGGACAAGGTCTTCGGCGTCCTCACCGGCATCCAGACCTTCGCGCTGGTCATCGCGGTGTTCATGGCCGCCGCCGCGCTGCTCCTGGTCGCGAACACCATCCAGGTCGCCGCGTACAGCAAGCGGCGTGAGGTCGCGGTCATGAAGCTCGTCGGCGCGTCCAACTGGTTCATCCAGGCGCCGTTCGTGCTGGAGGCGGTGGTCGCCGGCGTGATCGGTTCGGTCCTCGCGCTGGTGTTCATGGCGCTCGGGAAGTACTTCGGCGGCAGCGGCTCGCTGTCCGCCCTGGAGGGCCTGATCACGCCAGTCTCGTGGGGCGACATCCTGCTGATGTTCCCGATCATGGCGGGCGTCGGCGCTCTGTTCAGCGCGGTCACCGGCTGGATCACGCTCCGCTTCTACCTGCGGGTCTAGTTACCCGACGGCTCCGCCGAGGGCCCTTCCGCGCCGGAATAAACGGCGCGGGAGGGTCCTTGTCATTCGGGTAGCATGATCTCCGCCCCGCGGCCGGTCGCACCGGTCGTGGGTCACTGGGAAAGGAGGTGGCGCCGATGCCACGGGAAAAGGGTCGCAAGGTGGTCGCCTCCAACAAGAAGGCGCGCCACGACTACGCCATCCTCGACACGTACGAGGCGGGCATGGCGCTGACCGGCACCGAGGTCAAGTCGCTGCGGGCCGGTCGGGCCTCCCTGGTCGACGCGTTCGCCCAGGAGCGCAGCGGCGAGCTCTACTTGCACGGCATGCACATCCCGGAGTACACCCAGGGCACGTGGACCAACCACGAGCCCCGGCGTACCCGCAAGCTGCTGCTCAACCGGCTGGAGATCGACCGGCTGATCGGCAAGACCCGCGAGGGCGGGTTGACCATGGTGCCGTTGCAGGTCTACTTCTCCGACGGCTGGGCGAAGGTGGAGATCGCCCTGGCCAAGGGTAAGAAGTCGTACGACAAGCGTCAGGACCTCGCCAAGCGGGACGCCGACCGGGAGATCGCCCGGGTGGCCGGGCGGCGCGGCAAGGGCATGGACGACTGATCTGTCGTCTTTGTCCGAGTCGGTAAAGCCGGCCCGGGGCTCGGGATGAAACCCGTTGCGGGAGGCGTTAGTCTTGACAGAGCCGCCAACAGGGCGGCCGACCGAGGGGGTGACTGGTTTCGACTTCGTACGTTGCGGCAGGGGAAGCGAGCCGAGGAAGCCGACGTCGTCTCGAGAATCGTTCGTCGGAAACCAATAAGCGCCAAGAACAATCGCGCTGACTTCGCTCTCGCCGCCTGAGGCGAGTAGTGAGTCTGTCGGCCTGGGAGCGCCTTCGACCCAGTTAGCCGGCATCAGCTAGAAGGCTGGCCAATCGGACCCGGTCGCGGGGTCCGTGCGGCGAGATCAATCAGCGACTGGGCCCGTCACACCAACTTGCTCGCGTGAGCGGTGGGGCCGAGTAGAGGCACAGCGAGCTGCGCTCGGAGAAGCCCTGACAAACCGGCGAAGGACCCGGGTTCGATTCCCGGCACCTCCACCACCTCATGTGCGCCCCGGTCCACCTGGACCGGGGCGCACAGTCGTCTCCAGGGTGCTCCTGGGGCCGGTGGGACGCGCGGGACGAATGAGGCGCTCCCGCCCACTGGACAGGCCGTGAGCTGCGGGTTCACCATCGCTGTACGCACGCAGCGCGGGAGGTGCCATCGGTCACCGGTCCGATCCCAGCA
>NZ_JAEVHN010000472.1:0-4936 GCF_016803375.1 Micromonospora sp. 4G55 | reverse complement strand
GCCCTGCGCGGGCGGGACCGCCGGCTGGTCTGCCAGGTGCACGTCGGCTCGTACGCCGGCACCGACCCGGACGCCACCCGCTTCCCGCTGGCGGTGCGGGGCACCCCCACCGGCCGGGGGCAACGCCGCTGGCTCGACGTACGCCGGTGGGACGTGCTGGAGCCGGTGCTGGCCGACCGGTTCCGGCTCTGCCGGGGCAAGGGCTTCGGCGCGGTGGCGCTGGCCGACGCCGACGGGTACGCCCACCGCTCCGGCTTCCCGCTCGGCTACGACGAACAACTGACGTTCAACCGGCGGCTGGCGGTGCTGGCCCGCTCCCTCGACCTCTCCCCCGGCCTGATGAACGACGTCGGCCAGGTGGCCGCGCTCGCGCCCGACTTCGACTTCGCGGTCGTCGAGGAGTGCGTCCGGCTGAGGGTCTGCGCCAAGCTGCTGCCGTTCGCCGACGCGGACAAGCCGGTCTTCCACGTCGAGTACACCGGGCACACCGCGACGTTCTGCGTCACCACCCTCGGGTACGGCTTCGCCTCCATCCGCAAGAACCGGTCGCTGGACGCCTGGCGCGACCCCTGCCAGCTCCCCTGACGCCGCGAGGGGCCCCTGCTGCGGCAGGGGCCCCTCAGGCGGGGATTCAGCGGACGCCGACCAGCTCCGGGGTCGGGGCGGGCGGGTCGGCCGCCGGGACCGCCTGCTGCTGCCGCAGGAAGCGCGGCGCCCACCAGTTGGCGTCGCCGAGCAGCGTCATCAGCGACGGCAGCACCACCGCCCGGATGATCGTGGCGTCCAGCAGGATCGCGGCGGCCAGCCCGATGCCGAGCTGCTTCATGTCGATCGTGCTGAGCGAGGCGAAGATCCCGAACACCCCGACCATGACGATGGCCGCGCTGGTCACCACGCCCGCCGACGAGGTGATCCCGTACGCCACCGCGTCGCGGTTCGACATGCCGGCCCGGACCCCCTCGCGGATCCGGCTGACCACGAAGACGTGGTAGTCCATGGAGAGCCCGAAGAGCACCACGAAGAGGAAGAGCGGCAGCCAGGAGACGATCGCCCCCATCGAGGTGAACCCGAGCAGCCCTTCCGCCCAGGTGCCCTGGAAGACCAGCACCAGCAGGCCGTACGCGGCGCCGGCGGAGAGCAGGTTGAGCACGATCGAGGTGAGCGCGACGACCACCGAGCGGAACGTCAGCACCATCACCGCGAAGGTCAGCGCCAGGACGAAGGCCATCACGATCGGCAGCTTTTCCCCGATGTGCCGGGCGTAGTCCTGGTTGCCGGCGACCTCGCCGCCGACCGCGTACTCGACGCCCGGGATGCCCTTGAGCGCCGCCGGCAGCAGGTCGTCGCGAAGCTCGTCCAGCGAGCGTGCCGCCTCGTCGGACCGGCCGGCGTACGGGGTGGCCAGCTCCAGCACCGACACCCGCCGGTCGGCCGACACCTCGATCTTCGGGCCGTCCGCCTCGACCGGGGCGAACAGCGGGTCGGCGCCGGCCCGTCCGGCCAGCTCGGTAAGCGCGGCGCGCACCCGGTCGGCCTGCTCGGCGGGCGCCCGTACGGCCACCTGGTGGCTGGTGCCGGTGCTCGGGAAGGCGGCGGTGAGCCGGTCGTACGCCTGCATCGCCGGCGTGGTGCGCGGCAGGTCCTCCATGCCGGGGAAGTTCAGCTTCATGCCCAGCGCGGGCGCGGCCAGGGCGAGCAGCAGCCCGACCGAGACGACCAGGGTGGCCAGCGGCGCCCGCAGCGCGGGGCGCAGCACGGCCGGCCAGAACCGCGGCGTCGCCGGTCGACCGTCCGGCCCGGTACGCGGGGCGGTGAGCCGCCAGAGCAGCGGCACCCGGGGCCGGTCGACCCAGCGGCCGAGCTTGGCCAGCAGCGCCGGCAGCACGGTCAGCGAGCCGGTGACCGCGACCGCGACCACCAGGATCGAGCCGACCGCGAGAGAGGAGAAGACCGCGTCGTTGGCGAGCAGCAGCCCGGCCATCGAGATGACCACGGCGAAGCCGGAGACCACCACCGCGTGCCCGGAGGTCTCCGCCGCGATCTCCACCGCGTCGAGCCCGGAGCGCCCCTTGGCCCGTTCCTCCCGTTCCCGGCGGACGTAGAACAGCGAGTAGTCGACGCCGACGGCCATGCCGATCAGCAGGATCACGCTGGCCGTGGTGTCGGTGGCCGGCACCAGGTGCGAGGCGAGCGTCGACAGCCCCATCGCGGCGGCCACCGAGGAGAGCGCCAACAGCACCGGCACGCCGGCGGCGATCAGCGCGCCGAACGCGACGATCAGGATGGCCAGGGTGACCGGCAGGCTGAGCAGCTCGGCCCGCTTGAAGTCCTTGCCCAGGGTCTCGTCCAGCGCCTGGTTGATCGACGGCCCGCCGACCTCTTCGACGCGCAGCTGCGGGTGCGCCGCCTGGACCTCGGCGGTGGCGTCGCGCAGCGGCTGCACCCGGTCGGACGCGTCCTCGCGCTCGCCGGACATGGTGATCGGCAGCAGCAGGGCGGCCCCGTCGTGGGAGGGCACCGGCGCGCCCACCGACGCGACCCCGGTGAGCTGCTTGAGCCGGTCGGCGGCGTCGGCCGCCGCACGCTTCGCCGCGGCCTGGTCCAGCGCCCCGGCCCGGGAGGTGATCAGGATGTTCTCGACCGCGGGGTCGGCGAAGTTCCCCTCGGTGACGATCGCCTCGGCGCGGCCGGACTCCCCCACCGCCTGGTCGCGCGCGTCGCCTCCTTCATGCCGGCGGCGTTGCCCCCGACGAAGCACACCGCCACGAACACCACCCAGAGCGCGATCGCGCGCCACGGGTGCTCGGCGCTCCACCGCGCCACCCGCACCGTCACCGGTCTCCTGCCCATCTCCCGGGCCCCCCTCCACGCGTCGGCCTCCTGCCGACCGTGTCGACGCTAGGGACAACGGCGGGCGCGGACATCGGGGATCGGCCCCGGCTCGTCCCGGACGCGGCGAAAGCCGGCTGTGCGGGTGACCGGAGCGGACGGCCGGGCAAACCGGGCGGATCTGCGGGACGCCGGGGGACGGCACACCGGCGCAACCCCGAGCCGGCTCGGGGTCACCCCTTCAGGGCGCCCCGGGGCCGCGGCTGACAGCGCGGGCAGCTGAACGACGACCGGTTCATGAACGACTCGCGCCGGATCGGCGTACCGCACCGCCGGCAGGGCTCACCCTCGCGCCCGTACGCGTTGAGCGACCGGTCAAAGTAGCCGCTCTCGCCGTTGACGTTGACGTAGAGCTCGTCGAAGCTGGTGCCGCCCTGCTTGATCGCCTCACCGAGGACGTCGCGGACGTGGCCGAGCAGCCGGGTGGCCGCCGGAGCGGTGAGCGCGTCGGTCGGGCGGGCGCCGTGCAGCTTCGCCCGCCAGAGCGCCTCGTCGGCGTAGATGTTGCCCACCCCGGAGATCAGCGTCTGGTCCAGCAGCGCCCGCTTCACCTCGGTACGCCGTCGCCGCAGCGCCGCGACGAACCCGGCGTCGGAGAACTCCTCGTCCATCGGGTCCCGTGCGATGTGCGCGATCTCCGCGGGCAGCTCGGCGCCGCCCTCGCTGACCGAGAGGCCACCGAAGGTGCGCTGGTCGACGAAGCGCAGCTCCGGACCGTCGTCGGCGAACCGGAACCGGACCCGCAGGTGCAGCTCGTCGGCCGCCGCGATCGGCTGGAGCAGCAGTTGGCCGGACATCCCGAGGTGGCCGATCAGGGCATCGCCGCTGTCCAGCGGCAGCCAGAGGTACTTGCCGCGCCGGCGCACGGCGGTGACCGTACGACCGGCCAGCACGTCGGCGAAGTGGCCCGCGCCGGGAACGTGCCGCCGGACGGCGCGCGGGTGGCGTACCTCGACCGAGGTGATCCGGCGACCGGTGACCCACTGGGCCAGGCCCTGCCGGACCGTCTCGACCTCGGGCAGCTCAGGCACGGCCCAGCCCCGCCTCGGCCGGGTCGGTGGCCGCCCCGGCCTCCGCCGCCGTCCGCTCGGCCCGCTCCTGCTCGGCCTGCGCGGCCTGCTCGGCCTGCTCGGTCAGCTCCCGCCAGGCCGCCTCGGCCGCCCGCTGCTCGGCCTCCTTCTTGCTGCGCCCCTCGGCCCCGCCGTAGCGGTTGCCGGCCACCACCACCCAGGCCGTGAAGGTCTTGAGGTGGTCCGGTCCGGTGCCCTCGATGCGGTACTCCGGGACGCCCAGCCCCAGCGCGGCGGTGAGCTCCTGGAGGCTGGTCTTCCAGTCCAGCGCGGCGCCCCGGCCGGCCGACTCCGCCATCAGCGGGTCGAAGAGCCGGTGGATGACGATCGCGGCGGTCTCCAGGCCGTACTGGAGGTAGATCGCGCCGAGCAGCGCCTCCAGGGTGTCGGCGAGGATGCTCGCCTTGTCCCGGCCGCCGGTGCTCTCCTCGCCCTTGCCCAGCAGCAGGTACGCGCCGAGCCCGTCCGGCCCCAGGCCGCGCGCCACGTCGGCCAGCGCGCGCATGTTCACCACGCTGGCCCGCAACTTGGCGAGCTGCCCCTCGGGCAGGTCCGGGTGGTTGCGGAAGAGCGCGGTGGTGATCACCACCCCGAGCACCGAGTCGCCGAGGAACTCCAGCCGCTCGTTGGTGGGCAGACCGCCGTTCTCGTACGCGTACGAGCGATGGGTGAGCGCGCGCTCCAGCAGTTCGGGGTCGAGCGTCACACCGAACGCCGCCTCGAGGTGACCGACGGGAGAACGCCGCCGCTTGTCGTTCGTCATGTGCCTACCTCTTCGTTCGGGACTGCCGGGGGCGCGAACCCCGTTCTCGCGCTCACGGGCGTACCTCGTCGGTGCGGTCCACGGCCGGCGACCCGACGGCGCGCCGTCGAGCAGCGCGCGGACGCGGTCGCTGGCGCTCCGCGCCACAGGTGGGCGGCGAGGGCGATGCCGGAGGCGACGTCCTCGGCTCCGGCGGCGCGTGGCACACCACCAC
>NZ_JAEVHN010000471.1:0-4941 GCF_016803375.1 Micromonospora sp. 4G55 | reverse complement strand
GCCGTCGGCACCGTCGGCGTCACGGCCGGCCCGACCGCCCTCGGCGGCCCCGCCCCGGCCGCCGCCCACGTCATCACCGCCACCGACTTCCAGCAGGTCGAGCTGGCCCGCGGCGTCGCCGAGACGGGCGAGCCGATGTCCCTGGCCGTGCTGCCGGACCGCTCGGTTCTGCACACCGCCCGCAACGGCACCCTGCGGCGCACCGACGCCAACGGCACCACCTCGGTGATCGGCACGCTGTCGGTCTACACCCACGACGAGGAGGGGTTGCAGGGCGTCGGCGTCGACCCGAACTTCGCCACCAACCGGCACATCTACCTCTACTACGCCCCGCCGCTGTCCACCCCCGCCGGCGACGCGCCGGCCACCGGCAGCGACTTCTCCGCCTGGCAGGGCGTCAACCGGCTGTCCCGGTTCACCCTCAACGCCGACTTCACCGTCAACCAGGCCAGCAAGGTCGACGTGCTGGACGTACCCGCCGACCGGGGGCTGTGCTGCCACGTCGGCGGCGACATCGACTTCGACGCGGCCGGCAACCTCTACCTGTCCACCGGGGACGACACCAACCCGTTCGACTCCGCCGGCTACGCCCCGCTGGACGAGCGGACCAACCGCAACCCCGGGTACGACGCGCAGCGCAGCGCCGGCAACACCAACGACCTGCGCGGCAAGATCCTGCGGATCAAGGTGAACGCGAACGGGTCGTACTCGATCCCGACCGGCAATCTCTTCCCGGTCGGCACCGCGCGGACCCGGCCCGAGATCTACGCGATGGGCTTCCGCAACCCGTTCCGGATGAGCGTCGACAAGGCCACCGGGATCGTCTACGTCGGCGACTACGGCCCCGACGCCGGCACCACCTCGGCCACCCGGGGCCCCTCCGGCCAGGTCGAGTTCAACCGGGTCACCGCGCCTGGCAACTACGGCTGGCCGTACTGCACCGGCACCAACACCAGCACCGAGACCTACAACGAGTGGGACTTCGCCACCGGCACCGGCGGCGCCAAGTACAACTGCACCGGCGGCCCCACCAACAACTCGTTCCGCAACACCGGCCAGAGCACGCTGCCCGCGGCCAAGCCGGCCTGGATCCGGTACGGCGGCGACGCCGGCAGCCCGCCCGAGTTCGGCGGCGGCTCCGAGTCCCCGATGGGCGGCCCGGTCTACCGCTACAACGCGTCGTCGACCTCGAGCACCAAGTTCCCGCAGTCCTTCGACGGGCAGTTCTTCGCCACCGAGTTCGGCCGCGGCTGGATCAAGCCGATCCACGTCAACGCCGACGGCTCGCGCGGCACCATCGACAGCTTCCCGTGGACCGGCAAGCAGGTGATGGACTCCGCGTTCGGCCCGGACGGCGCGTACTACGTGCTCGACTACGGCACCGGCTACTTCAACGGCGACGCCAACTCGGCGCTCTACCGCTTCGACTACATCGGCGGCGGCAACCGGGCGCCGACGGCGAAGGCGACCGCCGACAAGACCTCCGGCGCGGCCCCGTTGACCGTCGCCTTCTCCTCGGCCGGGTCGTCGGACCCGGAGGGCGGGGCACTGACGTACGCCTGGAACTTCGGCGACGGCACCACCTCCACCGCCGCCAACCCGTCGAAGACCTACACCGCCAACGGGACGTACACCGCCACGCTGACGGTCAAGGACCCGCAGAACGCCACCGGCAGCGCCAGCGTGGTGATCAGCGTCGGCAACACCGCTCCGACCGTGACGATCAACAGCCCCGGCAACGGCAAGCTCTTCTCCTACGGCGACACCGTGCCCTTCAGCATCACCGTCACCGACCCGGAGGACGGCACGATCGACTGCACCAAGGTCAAGATGACCTACGTGCTCGGCCACGACCAGCACGGCCACCAGATCACCTCGAAGACCGGCTGCTCCGGCTCGATCGCCATCCCGGTCGACGGTGAGCACGACGACGCGGCGAACATCTTCGCCATCTTCGACGCCGAGTACACCGACGCGGGCGGGCTGACCACGCACACCCAGCACACCCTCCAGCCCCGGCACCGGCAGGCCGAGCACTTCAAGACCTCGTCCGGCATCAACACCTTCGACAAGGCGACCGCCGAGGGCGGCAAGACCGTCGGCGACATCAACAACGGGGACTGGATCGCCTTCCAGCCGTACCAGCTGGGCGACGTCACCTCGTTCAGCGCCCGGGTCTCCTCGGCCGGCGCGGGCGGCACCCTCCAGGTCCGGGCCGGGTCGGCCACCGGCACGGTGCTCGGCTCCGCCACGGTGCCGGTCACCGGCGCCTGGGACTCCTTCACCACGGTCACCGGCGCGATCTCCGGGGCGCCGGCGGGCACCACGACGCTCTACCTGACCTTCGCCGGGTCGGGCACCGGGGCGCTCTACGACGTCGACTCGTTCACCTTCACCACGGGCGCGACGGTGCGCACCGGGCCGGTGGTCGGGCTCGCCGGCAAGTGCCTGGACGTCCGCAACGCCGCCACCGCCGACGGCACCCAGATCCAGCTCTACACCTGCAACGGCACCACGGCGCAGACCTGGACGGTGACGCCGAACTCGACGATCAAGGCGCTGGGCAAGTGTCTGGACGTCTCCGGCGGCGGCTCGGCCGATGGCACCAAGATCCAGCTCTGGACCTGCAACGGCAGCGGCGCGCAGAACTGGTCCGCCCAGGCCGACGGCACGGTGCGCAACCCGCAGTCCGGCAAGTGCCTCGACGTCTCGGGCAACAACTCCGCCGACAGCACCCCGGTGCACCTGTGGACCTGCACCGGCGCCGCCAACCAGAAGTGGACCCTGCCGTAACCGAGTGAACGCGCGGGGACCCCGCCCGGCCCGCCGGCCCGCCCGGGGTCCCCGCCCACCGATAGGAGAGCGACATGCGCAGACTCCTGCGTCCCGTCCTCGGCGTGGCCACCGCCGTCCTCGCCGTCATCGCCTGCACCGCCCCCGCCACCCCGGCGTCCGCCGCCGACGCCCCGTACGACGTGCTGGTCTTCTCCAAGACCGCCGGGTTCCGGCACGACTCCATCGCCGTCGGCACCCAGGCCATCCGGGACCTCGGCGCGGCCAACAGCTTCACCGTCACCGCCACCGAGGACGCCGCCGCGTTCACCACCGGCAACCTGGCCCAGTACGAGGCGGTGGTCTTCCTCAACACCACCGGCGACGTGCTCAACGCCAGCCAGCAGACCGCCTTCGAGTCGTACATCGGCTCCGGGGGCGGGTACGTCGGCGTGCACGCCGCCGCCGACACCGAGTACGGCTGGTCGTTCTACGGCAACCTGGTCGGGGCGTACTTCGCCTCGCACCCGGCGATCCAGCAGGCCAACGTCAAGGTGGAGAACCGGGCGCACCCGGCCAGCGCGCACCTGCCGCAGACCTGGACCCGCACCGACGAGTGGTACAACTACCAGACCAACGCCCGCTCCACCGCCCGGGTGCTGGCCACCCTCGACGAGTCGTCGTACTCGGGTGGCGGGATGGGCGCGGACCACCCGCACTCCTGGTGCAAGACCTACAGCGGCGGCCGGGCGTTCTACACCGGCGGCGGGCACACCCAGGCGTCGTACGCCGAACCGGCGTTCCGGGCCCACCTGCTCGGCGGCATCCGGTACGCGGCCGGCCGCGCCAAGGCCGACTGCCGGCCGGAGACCGGCTACACCACCCTCTACAACGGTTCCACCACCGGCTGGTCGCAGGCCGGGCCGGGCAGCTTCACCAATGCCGACGCCACGCTCACCTCGGTCGGCGGGATGGGGCTCTACTGGTACAGCGCGAAGCAGTTCACCAACTACTCGCTCAAGCTGGACTGGCGGCTCGCCGGCGACGACAACTCCGGGGTCTTCATCGGCTTCCCGCCGTCGACCGACCCCTGGTCGGCGGTGAACAACGGCTACGAGATCCAGATCGACGCCACCGACGCGGCCGACCGCACCACCGGCGCGGTCTACACGTTCAAGTCCGCGGACATCGCCGCTCGGGACGCGGCGCTGAACCCGCCGGGCGAGTGGAACACCTACGAGCTGCTGGTCGAGGGCGAGCGGCTCCAGGTCTTCCTCAACGGCGTGAAGATCAACGACTTCACCAACACCAACCCGGTCCGCTCGCTCGCCGGGCACATCGGCCTGCAGAACCACGGCACCGGCGACGACGCCTCGTTCCGCAACATCCGGATCAAGGAACTCGGCTCCACCCCGCCGGGCGGCAACACCACCGTCCAGGCCGAGGCGTTCAGCTCGGCCAGCGGGGTCACCCCGTTCACCAAGGCCGGTGCGAACGGCGGGCAGACCCTCGGCTACATCGACCCGGGCGACTGGTCGGCGTACAACGGGGTGGACCTGACCGGGGTGACGTCGTTCAAGGCGCGGGTCGTCTCCGGCGGGCCCGGCGGCACCATCCAGGTGCGTACCGGCTCCACCACCGGCACCGTCCTCGGCTCGGTCGCGGTGCCCAACACCGGGAGCTGGACGACGTACGCCGACGTCAGCACCGCCCTGAGCGGGATGCCGTCCGGCACCCAGAACCTGTACCTCACCTATACCGGCACCGGCACCGGGCTCTTCGACGTCGACGACTTCACCCTGGTCCGGGGCGGCGGCGGCACCGGCGGCACCGGACCGATCAAGGGCCTCGCCGGCAAGTGCCTGGACGTCCGCGGCAGCGGCACCGCCGACGGCACGCAGATCCAGCTCTACACCTGCAACGGCACCACGGCGCAGACCTGGACGGTGACGCCGAACTCGACGATCAAGGCGCTGGGCAAGTGTCTGGACGTCTCCGGCGGCGGCTCGGCCGACGGGACCAAGATCCAGCTCTGGACCTGCAACGGCAGCGGCGCGCAGAACTGGTCCGCCCAGGCCGACGGGTCGCTGCGCAACCCGCAGTCCGGCAAGTGCCTCGACGTGGCCGGCAGCAACTCCGCCGACAGCACCCGGTCCAGCTCTGGACCTG
>NZ_JAEVHN010000470.1:0-4952 GCF_016803375.1 Micromonospora sp. 4G55 | reverse complement strand
GCCGGCCAGCCGCAGCCGCACCCCGCCGCGCGGGGCGACGGTCGGATCGTCGTGGCGCAGGAACAGCCCGCGCATGCCGAGATGGACGTGCAGGGTGGGGCTCTCCTCCAGGTGGTAGAACAGGTGCTTGCCGTACGCCTCCACCGCGTGCAGCCGGTGCCCGTCGTACGGGCCGGGATCGAGGCGGCCCTGTGGGCTGGAGACGGCCAGCACCTGCCCGGCGAGCGCGGCGTGCTGCTCGCGGGCGTACCGGTGGATGAGGTGCCCCTCGGGCATGTCACCGGCGCCGACGGGACACAACGGGCAACCAGGGCATGACGGCGGGTACCCGGCGCGTCGGAGGGGAAACCCCGCCCTGACCGGGAAGAAGGGCGATCGGTCGGCAGTTGTACCGGTCCGTGACCGGCGACGCCCCGCAGCCCCGGCTGCTCGACATCCGGCGGATCTTCGTGGAGCCGGAGGCCGCCGCGCTTCCCCGCGGCCGGGAGGTGCTGGCTCGCTTTCCCGACGCCGAGCGGATCGAGATCGACAGTCACACCCGGATCCCCGAGCTGTACGGCGACGAGACGAACGTGGCCCGCTGGGTGCGGATCAAGACCGAGACCCTCGTGCTCGGCGTGAAGAAGTCACTCACGGCCCGGCCCAACGGCCGCTCCAGCGACTTCATCGCCCCGTCCACCGCGAACGGTTGCGCCATGGCGTGTGCCTACTGCTACGTCCCCCGGCGCAAGGGCTACAGCAATCCGATCACCGTCTTCGCCAACATCGAGCGGATCACCGGCTACCTGTCCCGGCACGTCGCCCGGCAGGGCGCGAAGGGCGCCGCGAACCAGTGCGACCCGCACGCGTGGGTGTACGACATCGGCGAGAACTCCGACTGCTCGCTGGACGCCCGGGTCAGCGACAACGTCCGGGACCTGGTCAGCTGTTTCCGCGGCCTGCCCACCGCCAAGGCCAGCTTCGCCACCAAGCACGTCAACCGCGACCTGCTCGACTGGGACCCGCGCGGGCGGACCCGGATCCGGTTCTCGCTGATGCCGGCCCGCGACGCCAAGCTGCTCGACATCCGCACCTCACCGGTCGCCGAGCGGATCTCGGCCATCGACGACTTCGTCGCCGCCGGCTACGAGGTGCACGTCAACTTCAGCCCGGTGGTGGTACGCGACGGTTGGCTCGACGACTGGGCGGAGCTGCTCGAGCAGCTCGACGCCGGGATCGGCCCGCCGGCCCGGGCGCAGCTCGCCGCCGAGGTCATCTTCCTCACCCACAACGACCGGCTGCACGAGGTCAACCTCGGCTGGCACCCGAAGGCCGAGGAGCTGCTCTGGCGCCCGGAGCTGCAGCAACCCAAGCGCTCGCAGTCCGGCGGCTGGAACGTGCGCTACCGCACCGGTGAGAAAGGCCGCTACGTGGCCGCGCTGACCGAGCTGATCTCCGCCCGCGCGCCGTACTGCCGGATCCGGTACGCCTTCTAGCCGCCCCGACGGCGCCAGCCGGGACGGCCGCTGGTGGCCGGAATCCGCCTCGTGCCGAACCGCCGGCCCGGTTAGCGTGCGGCGGTGCGTAACGCGGAGTTCACCGATCCCCGCCTCGTCGCGGTCTACGACGTCGAGTGCCCGTGGGGCCCTGACGACGACTTCTTCCTCGCCGAGGTCGGCGTCGACCCGGCCCGGGTGCTGGACCTCGGCTGCGGCACCGGCCGCCTGGCCCTGGCCCTGGCTGCCGCCGGGCACACCGTCACCGGCGTCGACCGGCCCGCGCCTCACTGGACGCCGCCCGCGCCAAGCCCGGCGCGGACCGGGTCACCTGGGTGGAGGGTGGCGCGGAGGTGCTGCCCGGCGGGGCGTACGACGTGGCGGTGATGACCAGCCACGTGGCGCAGTTCGTGGTGGACGACGACGAGTGGCGGCGGGTCCTGGCCGCGCTGCGTCGGGCGCTGCGTACGGGTGGCCGGCTGCTCTTCGATTCCCGGGATCCGGCCGACCGGCGCTGGGAGCGGTGGAACCCGGTCGACTCGCGCCGGTCGGTCCGCCTGCCGGACGGCTCGGACGTGGTGACCTGGACCGAGGTGACCGAGGCCCGGGACGGCGTCGTGCGGTTCACCCGACATTTCGGCTTCGCCGACGGTGAGGTGCGCGGCGAGGCGGTGCTGCGGTTCCGTACCGAAAGGGAGTTGCGGGACTCGCTCGCGGGGGCGGGTTTCCGGGTGCAGCGGATTCACGGTGGCTGGCAGGGGGAGCCGGTGGGTGCGGGGGACGACGGCGAGTTCGTGGTGGTGGCGACGGCGCTCTGACGATCCCGGTTCAGCCGGCGTGGCGTACCTCCTGGTCCCAGATCTGGTCCCACGGGCGCCGCAGGCCCTGGCACAGCCAGATTGGGCCGCCGTTCTCGTCGTTGTCCACGTCGACGCGCTGGTCGACCCGGCCGGCGAGGGTGACCTGTCGGAACCAGCCGCGTAGCTGGTCGGGGCGGTCCCAGCCGACCGCGAGCACGGTGTCGGCGTCGGCGGGCGGCCGGCCGAACTCGGCCATGCTGTTGTGCCCCGAGTAGGCGCGGGGCAGGTCGCGTGCGGGGCCGTAGCGGGCGACGGCGCCGGCCTCGCCGTAGTTGCCGGTGAGGATCACCGCGCGCTGCCGCTGCTCCGGCGGCAGCCCACGGTGCACGGCGGCGAGCGAGTCGGCGAACGCCGGCCAGCCGATGGTCTCCCCGGCGTCGTAGTTGACCTCGACGACGAAGCCGGGCAGCCGGTCGGCGGGCAGCGTGGGCAGCAGCAGCACGGCGCTGCCGGTGACCGCGACGACCGCGGCGGCGGCCAGTAGCACCCGACGCGGCACGGTACGCGCCCAGTCGGCGGTGACGACCGCGCCGGCGGCGGTGAGCACCAGCAGCAGCGGCGCGTCGTAATAGCCCTTGCCGCCGGCCACCAGCACGATGCCGAACACCACCAGCCAGGCCCAGCCCAGCGCCCGGTAGGCCCGCCACCGGGGGCGGCGCAGCAGGGCGACCAGCCCGGCGACCCAGATCGGCACCGCCACCGGACTGATGATGAGCAGTTGCAGCACGACCGCGTCGAGGCGGCCGCTGTAGGAGCTGTCCCCGTCGGCGATCGACGAGGCGACCGCGAGCTGCGGGAAGTCGTGCGCGGCCTGCCAGGCGAGGTTCGGTACGGCGAGCAGCGCGGCCAGCGCCACGCCGGCGAGCACCCACCGGTCGCGTAGCAGCCGGCGCGGCCCGGCGATCGCCACCCCGGCGAGCAGCCCCACGCCCAGTAGCGCGGGCAGCAGCTTGTTGAGCATCCCGACGCCGAGTACCGCGCCGAGGCCGAGCGCCCAGCGCGGGTCGCCGCGCAGCACCCGGACCGCGCAGTACGCCGCGGCCAGCCAGACCAGCAGGTCCACGGTGGTGGTGCTGAGCAGGTGCCCGGCGGCGAGGACGACGCCGGCCACCGCGGTGGTGCCCGCGGCGAGGAGCTGCCCGCCGCGTCCGGCGCCGAACTGGCGGGCCAGCGCCGCCACCAGCGCCACCGCGGCCCCGGCGATCAGCGCCGACGGGGTACGCAGCACGACGAGGTTGCCCGGGGCGAGGGTGTCCATCGCGCGGGCCAGGGCCGGGACGAGCGGCCCCTGGTCGACGTAGCCCCAGTCGAGGTGCCGGCCGCAGAGCAGGAAGTACAGCTCGTCGCGGTGGTAGCCGTACCGGTGGGCCAGCGCCAGCAGAATGACGGTGACCGCGCCGGCGACCAGCCACGGCCCTTTCGTGCGGGGCCCGGGTGCTGGCGGCGCGGCGGGAGCTGCCGCGTCCGGACGGTCGGTGACGGGTACGGCCACGCTCCCATGGTGGCCGCTCGGGTGCGTACCGCGCTGTCCCGGACCGGTCACGGTTCGGCACCGGCGGATCCGGTTGGCGTCGCGGCGGGGCTGCGGTTAGCTTTGCCCCGATGCTGATCAGAGAGTTCACCGACGCCGACTGGCCGCAGGTGTGGTCGATCGTGCGGGAGGTCGTCGTCGCGGCCGACACCTTCGTCTACGACCCGGGGCTGACCGAGGAGTCAGCACGCGCCATGTGGGTGGAGGCGCCGCCGGGGGTGACCGTGGTCGCCCTGGACGGTGACCGGGTCCTCGGCACGGCGAAGATCGGCCCGAACAAGCCCGGGCCGGGCGCGCACGTCGCCACGGCCAGTTTCATGGTGTCCGCCGACGCGCGGGGCCGGGGCGTCGGCCGGGCGATGGTCGAGTACGCCCTGGACTGGGCCCGCCGGCAGGGGTACGCGGCGATGCAGTTCAACGCGGTGGCCGAGTCCAACACGTGGGCGGTGGAGCTGTACCGGCGGCTCGGGTTCACGGTGATCGGCACGGTGCCGGAGGCGTTCGCGCTGCCGGACGGCAAGCGGGTCGGCCTGCACATCATGCACCGCTTCCTCTGAGCCCCGAGGGGGACACCGCGCGCCCGAACGGGCGCGGCGGTGCCAGGATGGGCCGATGAGCGATGAGCCGATCGACCTGGCGGTGGCGCTGGCCGGTTTCGACCAGCTATGGAGCCCGCGGATCGTCACCCGGGTCAACGACTACGACGTGCGGATCGCCAAGGTGGCCGGGGAGCACGTCTGGCACGTCCACGACGACACCGACGAGTTCTTCCTGGTCCTCGACGGCGAGCTGCGCATCGCGCTGCGCGACGGCGACGGCGAGCGGATGGTGGTGCTGCCGCGCGGCGCGGTGTACGTGGTGCCGCGCGGGACGTCGCACCGGCCGTCCTCGGTGGACGGCGCGTCCATCCTGATGTTCGAGCCGTCCGGCACGTCCAGTGTCGGGGACCGGCACGACGAGGTCCCCAAGCACGTGGACGCCACCACCGGCCACGCGCTCTGACCGGTCAGCCCACTGCCGCTCCGGCCCGCTCGGGCGCCGGGGCGACGGGCCAGGCCAGCCGCCGTACGCCGGGCACGGCGGCGG
>NZ_JAEVHN010000469.1:0-4960 GCF_016803375.1 Micromonospora sp. 4G55 | reverse complement strand
GGCGGGGGCGCGACCGCCGTCCGGCCGGTCGCCTTTCCCTGCGGCACGCCCGCCCCGGCGGACGCCACCCCGGTCCCCTCCGTGCCACCGCCGACCGGCGAGCCCGCGCTGGTTGCGGGGTGGACCTGGTACGAGGACGCGACCGGCTTCCGGATCGCCGCCCCGGCCCGCTGGCTGCGCTTCACCGACGGCACGGTGACCTGCTTCCGGGAGCCGGGCGGCGGGCGGGTGCTCAGCGTGGCCCCCGGCGTCGCGCCGGCGGACCCGGTCGCCCACTGGCGGGCCGAGGAGCGACGGTTGACCGGCGACGGGGCGCTGCCCGGCTACCGCCGGGTGGACATCTCCCGGCTGGACATGTTCCGGGGCGGGGCGCTGTGGGAGTGCTCCTGGCTCAACGCCGCCGGCGTGCAGGTGCACACCGCCCGGTTGATCGTGGCGGTCGCGGCGGGCCGGGCCTACACCGTCTCATGGTTGACAGAAGAGTTCGACTGGCAGGTCAACGCGACATACTTCCTGATGATCCGGCAGAGCTTCCGGCCCGCCGCCTGACGCCCTCCCCTGTGGACCGTCCGGGTGATTGCCCCCTCGGCGGCGGCTCTGACACAGTGGCGTAGTTTTGTCGATCAAGAACCTGGGGAGGGCGACGCGACATGATGGGACCGTCCCACGCGCTGTCCGGCGCGGCGGTGTGGCTGACCGGCTCGTGGGCGCTGGACCAGTTCGCCGACTACCACCAGTCGCCGCTGGCGCTGGCCGTCGGCACCGCGGTCTGCGCCGGCGGAGCGCTCTTCCCCGACCTCGACCTCTCCGGCAAGGTCACCCGCAACCAGGGCGGCGCGACGGTGGCCCGCACCTTCGGGGTCTTCTCGCTCTTCATCGCCGAGGTGATGGAGAAGATCTCGCTCGGCGTCTACTACGCCACGAAGCTGAGCCGGGACCCGCGCCGCAACAACGGCCACCGGACGCTGACCCACACCCTGCCGTTCACCGGCCTGGTCGGCTGGGGCACCACGGCGCTCTGCGCGGCGTACGGCAAGTGGGCCGTGGTGAGCATCCTGTTCTTCATGATCGGTCTGGCCCTGCGCGGGCTCTTCGACGAGTGGGCCGAGCGCGCCGGCTGGGTCATCGTCACGCTGGCCTCGGCCGCCGCCGCCTGGTTCACCTTCGCCAACCTGCCCGGCGACCGGGGCTATCCGATGATCGGCCTGGCCGTCGGGGTGGGCTGTTTCGTGCACATCCTCGGCGACATGATCACCAAGGCCGGGGTGCCGATCCTCTGGCCCATCCCGATCAAACGGCGGATGTGGCTGATGGTCGGCCTGCCGAACGGCATCGCGCTGCGCACCGGCAGCAAGGCCGAGGTGATCGTGCTGCGCACCGCGCTGACCGTGCTCTCCGTGCTCGCCGCGGTCGGCCTGGTGGCGCCGTCGGTGCTGCACCGGTTCAATATCGAGGTGTGACCACCAGCGGGCCGGTGCCGGCCGACGACGACGACGTTCCGGCCTTCTGCCGGCACCTGGGCATTCCCGGGCTGGCCGACGTGCACGTGCACTTCCTGCCGCCCCGGCTGCTGCGCCGGGTGTGGGCGTACTTCGACGCGGCCGGGCCGCTGGTGGGCACCGAGTGGCCGATCCGGTACCGGTGGAGCGACGACGACCGGGTGGCGCACCTGCGGCGGATGGGCGTACGGGCGTTCAGCGCGCTGGCGTACCCGCACCGGCCCGGGATGGCGGCGGAGCTGAACCGGTGGACACTGGACTTCGCCCGGGCCACGCCGGAGTGCCTGCCCTCGGCGACCTTCTTCCCCGAGCCGGACGCGCCCCGGTACGTCGCCGAGGCGCTGGACGGCGGCGCCCGGGTCTTCAAGGTGCACGTCCAGGTCGGCGGGTTCGCACCGACCGACCCGGCGCTGGACAAGGTGTGGGGGCTGCTCGCCGACGCGGCCGTGCCGGTGGTGGTGCACGCCGGGCACGCCCCGGTCGGCACCACGCACACCGGGCCGGCGGGCTTCGCCGCCCTGCTGGCCCGGCATCCACGGCTGAGCGCGATCGTGGCCCACCTGGGCGCGCCCGACTACGCCGCCTTCCTCGACCTCGCCGAGCGGTACGAGCGGGTGCGGCTCGACACCACCATGGCGTTCACCCCGTTCTTCGACCGGTTCGTGCCCTTCCCCGCCGGTGAGCTGCCCCGGCTGCGCGAGCTGGGGCTGGCCGGCAAGGTGCTGCTGGGCAGCGACTTCCCGAACATCCCCTACCCGTACGCCGAGCAACTGGCCGGGTTGGCCCGGCTCGACCTGGGCGACGACTGGTTGCGCGCGGTGTGCTGGGACGGCGCCGCCGCCCTGTTCGACCTGGACCGGTCATGGTGCCACCCGTCGGGTGATCCATTCCGGAGCGCCGAGGTGGCGCTCGGCGGGCGGGTGGACCGGCCGGCGCGGAGGCGTCAGCGCGTGGCGACCGGCGGCGGTTCGGTGCCGGCCGCCCCGGTCCGGCGGAGCCGGGCCAGCAGTCGGGGGCACCTCCCGGGCGCCCCGCACGATGCCGACGTGCGTCAGGGTGGGCGGGAGCACCAGCAGCACCCCCACGACGCAGGCCACCGCGAAGCCGAGCGGGGACCCGGGGTCCACGAGCGCGACAGCGCAGACGCCGAGCAGAGTGAGTACGCCGGCCACGACGGCGGCGGCCAGCGTCCCGGCCAGGCCGCCGCGACGGCGACCGGTCAGCTCGGCGACCACTCCGGCCGGCACGACGACCAGCGGCACCAGGACCAGGCCGGCCAGCGCGGCCACCAGCACCAGCACCGGCCCGGCCAGCGGGCCACCGGCGCCGGAGTCGGTCACCAGGGCGTAGCCGAGCAGCAGCAGATAGCAGGCCAGACCTTCGACGGTGAACACGACCCAGGCGACCACCGCCCCGGCGATGTGCCAACCCACCGCAGCGACCATCGACCGCACCTCCCCCGCGCCGCGCGCCCACCGAAGGGCACCGCGTGCGACGAACCGTAGCCCCCGAGGGCGGCGTGCCGGGTGCCGGGGACGGCTCAGACGCCGACGCGCTGCGGCGGGACGGTCAGGCCGTACAGCGCCATCAGCTCCGGCGTGTCGACCCGGCTGCCGTCGGCCACCGAGTCGCACCCGATGTCGACGATCTGGTCCTTGTGCGCCAGCAGGTACGGCCGGGCACCGACGTCGGCGCTGGCCAGGGTCGCGATGCCGGACCAGTGCCGCCGACCGAAGAGCATCGGGTAGCCGCGCAGCCCGTCGTAGGTGGCGCAGACCAGCACGTCCGGGTACGGCAGCGCGGCCACCCGGCGTACCGCGGCGGGCGTGAGGCCCGGCATGTCCACCGGGACGACCACCACCGCCTCGACCCCCTCGTCGGCGAGCGCGGCCAGGCCGGCACGGATGGAGGAGCCGACCCCAGTGCCCCAGGCACGGTTGACCACCACCGTGACGCGGCTCAGGTCGGCGGTCTCCCGCACCTGGTCGGCGGCCGCGCCCAGGACCACCACGATCTGCTCGCAGCCCGCCTCGGTCATCGTGTCGATCATCTGGTTCACCAGGGGCGTGCCACCCTGGTGCAGGAGCGCCTCGGGTCCGCCGATCCGGCGTCCCCCGCCCGCTGCGATGATCATCCCTGCGATCCGGTTCAGCTGCGCCACCTCCGTCGTGAAGACGGACCGAGCAGAGCTGCCCGGCCCGTTGCGCCACACCGGACCCAACGAGCGCCCCCGGCGGCGGGTAGCGGGGCAAATAGGAAAATTGTGCGCTATGCCGCGTCGGCGTAGCAGTCGACGATGGACAGCTCCAGCGGGAACCGGACCGGCGTGTCCCCGAACAGCAGCGCCGAGGCCCGCTCGCCGGACCGGCCGACCGCCGCGGCGACCGCCTCGGCCTGCTCAGCCGGGCAGTGCACCATTACCTCGTCGTGCTGAAAGAACACCAGCTCGGCGGCGGTGCCGGCCAGCTCGCCGCGGAGCGTGGCGAGCAGCGTCGAAGCCCACTCGGCCGCGGTGGCCTGGATGACGAAGTTGCGGGTGAACCGCCCCCGGGACCGGGCCGCCCGGGCACGCGGGGACTGCGGGTCGGCGCCGGCGTCCGGATCGACGCCCGCGTCGTCGCCGTCGACGAACCCCGCCGTGCCAGGCGGGCAGGTACGCCCGAGCCAGGAGCGGACCAGGCCACCCGCCTCGCCCGTGCGGGCCGCCGCCTCCACGTAGCCGAACGCGGTCGGGTAACTGCGCTTGAGCACCGCCAGCGCGGGGACGGCCGACCCGCCGGTCTGGCCGTACATCGCGCCGAGCAGGGCCACCTTGGCCCGGGCCCGGTCACCGGCGAAGGAGTCCTGGGCCAGGGCCGCGTAGAGGTCGCCCGCCCCGCCGGCCGCGGCGAGCCGGGCGTCGCCGGAGACCGCCGCGAGCACCCGGGGCTCGAGCTGGCCGGCGTCGGCGACCACCAACCGCCAGCCCGGATCGGCCACCACCGCCCGCCGGATCACCTTGGGGATCTGCAACGCGCCACCACCCCGGGTGGCCCACCGGCCGGAGACCACCCCGCCGGGGACGTACTCCGGCTGGAAGCGGCCGTCGGAGACCCAGGCGTCCCGCCAGGCCCGGCCGTGCGCCGTCCAGATCCGGTAGAGCTCCTTGTATTCCAGGACCAGCGGCACCGCCGGGTGGTCGACGCCGCGCAGCACCCAGGCCCGGGTGTTGGGCAGCTCCACCCCGGCCCGGGCGAACGCCCGCAGCAGCTCCGCCGGGGAGTCGGCGTGCACCTGACGGACGCCGAAGGCGTCGGCGATCCGGGCGGCCAGCTCGGCGAGCCGGCGCGGCGGCCCGCCGACCGGGGACGCCTCGCCGAGCAGCTCGTCGAGGATCGCGTCGTGCACGTCGACGCGCCAGGGCAGGCCGGCGGCGCCCATCTCCACCGCGACTCAGCGCGCCGGCCGACTCGGCGGCGACC
>NZ_JAEVHN010000468.1:0-4961 GCF_016803375.1 Micromonospora sp. 4G55 | reverse complement strand
ACCGCAACGACACCATCGTCTACCGCACCTCTGGCATCGACCAGAAGCTGAACGGGCGGCCGGTCATGGCCGACGGCGGCTACCGCGGCAACCCCGACGTGACTCATCCCGTACCGCAAGAACCGCGACGGCAGCCCACTGCCGGACTGGAAGCAGGAGCTCAACGCCCAACACCGCACGGTCCGCGCCCAGGTCGAACACGCCCTGGCCAGGATGAAGTGCTGGAAGATCTTGCGCGACTACCGCCGCGCTGCCAGCACATTGACCGACACCGCTTCAGCCATCGCCCATCTCCACAACATCGCCCTCGTCAGGTGAGCACCGACCCGGTCACGGACAACGCCTTCACTGAGTTACGAGACGTCCCTTAGGTTGCGGATCTCTTCGTACAGGTCGTCCGCCGCGCTCGCCCCTCGATATGGCTCGGCGGGGAGCATCGCGGCGAACCTGTCGAGCCGCTCTTGATCCAGGAGATTTGGCGGTCCGCTGGCAGATCGAGGATCGGCCGGATGGCGGCAGCAGCGGAGTCGAGGTCCCCGACTTGCAGGAAGTCGGTTCCTTGGTAGACGTGGGCTAGGGCCTCGTCGTCCAAGGACCTGCTTTCCGGGGGCTCCTCCTCCCAAAGTGCGATTGCCCGTCCCGCCTCTCGGGCAGCTCGTTCCGCGTCGGACCCACCCGCCAGCCAAATCAAGCTGCTTCCCGCGTAGTAATGTTGCTTAGCGACGGAGAAGCTGAAGAGGCCATCCACGGAGTCCGTGCTGGCAAGCTTCTCCCGTTCCGTCTGAGCTAAGTCAAGGGTGCGGTTCGCGCCTGTGGAGTCGCCGAGATTGGCGTGGCACTGAGCCACGCCACAGAGCAGCCGTATCCGGCCGGTGCCCCTTGCCTTGTAGCGCAGTCCGTCGTGCACGTAGTCCAGGGCGTGGGCGTAGTCGCCCTGAAAACGCGCGATCAGGCTTTGGGTGCCGCGGTCCACGCGCGCAGCTCGTTGTCTCCGGCGTGTTCCGCACAGGTCCAAGTAGCCTCCGCGTGGGTCATGGCTGCGTCGGCGCTCCCCAGGTCGAGGGCGGCGTATGCCAGTACGCCTTGCAGCCTGCCCAGCAGGAGGTGGGGTGAGGCGTCGGCGCTGCGGGTGTCGCGGCTGGATCTGCTGCGGCGTCGGGTGACGGTGGCCGTGGCGTTCGCGGAGGTTGGCGGGGAGCTGGTCGAGGGGACGCCGAAGAACCATCAGCGCCGGTCGGTGCCGATTCCCCGGTTCCTCGTCGACGAGCTGGCCGCGCACGTCGCCGGGAAGCGTCGGGACGCGCTGGTGTTCACCGCGCCGAACGGCGGGCCGCTGCGCAACACGAACTTCCGGTCGCGGGTCTTCGCGCCGGCGGCAGCGTCGGTCGGGCTGGCCGGGCTGACTCCGCACGACCCGCGGCACACGGCGGCGAGTCTGGCGGTGGCGGCGGGCGCCAACGTCAAGGCGGTCCAGCGGATGCTCGGGCACGCCTCGGCGTCGATGACGCTGGACGTGTACGCGGGCCTGTTCGGTGACGACCTGGACGCCGTTGCCAACCGGCTGGACGAGGCGGTCGCTGCGCGGGATGCGGACTATTTGCGGACTGCCAGGGCCAGCGGCGGCGTGATCGACCTCGGAAAACGGCGAAGCCCAGGTCTGTGACCTGGGCTTCTGTACCGAGCGCCTGACGGAATCGAACCGTCGACCTACGCATTACGAGTGCGTCGCTCTAGCCGACTGAGCTAAGGCGGCAACGATCGTCAAGTGTACGGCACGGCCCGCCCACCGGCCGAGGGGGTTCCCCACCCGGGAACCCGGACATCGGACGCGATCGGTCGTTCGCCGGACAGCGGTAGCGGCTCGTCGGCGCTACGCTCCGGCGGGTGAGCGACGATCAACCCACGTCCGGCTCCGACGTTCCCGCCGAGCACGCCCCCGGCGAGCGGGCGGCCCGCCGGCCGCTCAGCCTCGACCCGGTGGAGCTGGGCTTCACCCCGCGTAAGCCGGTGCCCTGGTTGGCGCCGTTCCTGCTGATCAGCACCGGCATCCGGACGCTGCTGGCGATGCTGTTCGGGGCGTACCTGGACAAGCGGGAGCTGCAGAACGCGCTGGATTCGAAGATCGCGCGGCAGGTCGGGCCGGACGGCGGGCTCTGGCTGGACTACGTGGCCGACCTGGGCGACGGCTTCAACGCCACCTACTCGGTGGCGTACCTGCTCGCGCAGCGCGAGCTGGAGGTGGACGGGCACCGGCTGCCCCGCGCCCAGACCCTGGTGATGGGGGGCGATCAGGTCTACCCGTCGGCCGCGTACGAGGCGTACGAGGACCGGTGCAAGGGGCCGTACCAGGCCGCGCTGCCGGTGGCGCCGCCCGAGCGGCCGACGCTCTTCGCCGTACCGGGCAACCACGACTGGTACGACGGCCTGACCGCCTTCCTGCGCCTGTTCGTCCGGTCCCGGGACCGGCACTTCGGCGGCTGGGGCACCGGGCAGTCCCGCTCGTACTTCGCGGTGGAGCTGCCGGCCGACTGGTGGCTGCTCGGCCTCGACGACCAGTCCGGGTCGTACCTGGACGACCCGCAGCTCGCCTACTTCGACGAGGTGGCCCGCCGGCTGGGCCCGCAGAGCAAGATCATCCTGGCGGTGCCGGCGCCGACGTGGGTCAAGTCCGTCGACCACCCCACCGCGTACGACTCGATCGACTACTTCATCCGGACGATCCTCGCCCCCACCGGCGCGCACGTACGGCTGCTCATCTCCGGCGACCTGCACCACTATGCCCGGTACGCCGGCCCGGAGCGGCAGCTCATCACCTGCGGGGGCGGCGGGGCGTACCTGTACCCGACGCACAAGCTCCCGGAGCGGATCGAGGTGCCGCCGAAGGACACCCTGTCCCGCCGGGCCAGCGCCACCCGCCCGTACGACCTGGTCGCCCGCTACCCGGAGGCGGCCCGTTCCCGGCGGTACGGCTGGGGGATCTTCCCCCGGCTGCCGTTCCGGAACCCGGGCTTCACCACCCTGCTCGGGGCGCTGCACACGCTGCTCATGCTGGCCATGGCCGGGGTGACGGCGAACCGGACGGGCAGCACCGAGCAGCGGCTGTTCAGCGTTCCGCTGGTGATCATGCTGGGGGTGACGCTGCTCGGGGCGGCCTTCTTCGCCAAGCCACCGAGCGCCGGCGGGAAACGGCACGTCCGGCACTGGATCCTCGGGGTGAGCCACGGGCTGGCGCAGGTGGGGCTCGCCGCCGCCGGCACCTGGGCCTGGCTGGCACTCCCCTTCTACGACTGGCCCTGGCCGCTGCCGGCGGTCGCCGCGGCGGTCGTCTACGGCCCGGTGATCGGTCTGGTGTCCAGCCAGGTGGTGGCGGCGTACCTGCTGGTGGCGGGGTCGTTCGGGGTGAACCTCAACGAACTCTTCGCCGGCCAGGGCATCGAGGACTCGAAGTCGTTCCTGCGGATGCGGATCGACCCCGACGGCGCGCTGACCATCTACCCCATCGCCGTCGACCGGGTGTCCCGGGACTGGCAGCTGAACCCCGACCAGTCCCCCACCGCCTCCTGGCTCACCCCCAAGTCCACCCTCACCCCCCGCCTGGCCGAACCCCCGATCACCCTCGACTGACGGCGTCGATCAAGAAGTTTGCGTCACGATCCAGGCTCCGGCAGACGCAAACTTCTTGATCACCGGCCGAGGCCGGGGCGGCGTAGGGCCGGGAGCGAGGGTGAGGACGGGATCAGGCGGAATAGTGCTGGTCGTGGGCCTGGCGGGGGGCGCAGACCGAGGCGCGGGAGCAGGAGCAGCGGGAGCCGTCGGCGTCCAGCCGTACCGTGACCGTGTCCCGGGGGACGCTGTGGCCGACCACCTTGCCGTCGCCCTCCGGGGTGGAGACCCGGCTGCCGACCGGCGGGGCGGACTCCTGGAAGCGCTGGTAGAGCGGGTGCTCGTACTTCAGGCAGCACATCAGCCGGCCGCAGGCGCCGGAGATCCGCAGCGGGTTGAGCGGCAGGTCCTGGTCCTTCGCCATCCGGATGGTCACCGGCTCGAAGTCGTTGAGGAAGGTGGCGCAGCACAGGTCGCGACCGCAGGAGCCGATGCCGCCCTGCACCCGCGCCGAGTCCCGGGCGGAGAGCTGGCGCAGCTCGACCCGGCAGTGCAGGGTCGCACCCAGGTCGCGGACCAGGGAGCGGAAGTCCACCCGGTGCGGGGCGGTGAAGTAGACGGTGGTCCGGTCGCCACCGGCGTCGCCCTCGCCCAGCACGTGGTCCACGGCGACGACCTTCATCGGCAGCCCGTGCTCCCGGATCAGCCGCTTGGCGGCCACCTTCGCCTCGGCCTTGCGCCGGCGCAGCAACTCGTCGCGGCGCAGGTCCTCCTCCTGGGCCAGCCCGGCCAGCTTCGGGAAGCCGTCGGTCTCCTCCGACACCCACTGCGCCGCCCAGACGCACTCGGCCACCTCGGGCCCGTCGTCGGTCGGGACCAGCACCCGGTCGCCGACCTGCGGCCGCAGCTCACCCGGGTCGAGGTAGTAGAGGCGCCCGTACCGGTTGAAGCTGACCGCGCAGAGCATGCCCATGCGGTCCACCCTACGACGGACGACCGGCGCTGGCCCGGCCACCCGTCGCCGAGCGGTTACCCCGTGCAGTCATCCACGATCGTCGACTCGTTCCCTTGGGCCTCGCCCGGACGGCTGAATCGGGCCCCGGAGCGGGACAAACGCCCGGGCGGAGGCGTTGAGTGGAGGCAGACCTGCGGGGGGTGCAGGGAATGGCCACGGCGCCGCTGCCGGGCGCCGGTCCAGGCCGGGCGCCGCGCGCGGCGCGTGGACCACCCGGTCAGCGACCCACCCGGGTGGTGCCGTCGTAGCGGACCGGGCCGCCGGCCGACGCCCGCCAGGTCGACTCGGCCAGGCTCGGCGACCACTGGCGCAGCAGCGTCTCCGCCCCCGTCGTACGCCACCC
>NZ_JAEVHN010000467.1:0-4962 GCF_016803375.1 Micromonospora sp. 4G55 | reverse complement strand
GGGTCTACCTGCTGGACGCCGCGCTCCAGCCGGTGCCGCCGGGCGTGGTCGGCGAGCTGTACGTCGCCGGGGACCAGGTGGCCCGGGGCTACCTGCGCCGGCCCGGCCTCACCGCCGAGCAGTTCCTGCCCTGCCCGTACGGCCCGCCCGGCCGGCGGATGTACCGCACCGGCGACCTGGCCCGCTGGCGCACCGACGGCACCCTGGACTACCTGGGCCGCCGCGACGACCAGGTCAAGGTGCGCGGCATGCGGATCGAGCTGGGCGAGATCGAGTCGGCGATGCTGGCCCACCCGCAGGTCCGCGAGGCTGCGGTGGCGGTGCGCACCGACTCGGGGGAGCCGGCCCTGGTCGGCTACCTGGTCGGCGCCGCCGACGAGGCCGCCCTCGCGGCCGAGCTGGCCCGCGAACTGCCGGACCACCTGGTGCCGGCCGCGTTCGTCCGGCTCGACGCGCTGCCGCTGACCCCGAACGGCAAGCTGGACCGGGCCGCGCTGCCCGCGCCGCCGGCCACCGTGGCGCCCGCCGGCTACGTCCCGCCGCGCACCGACGCCGAGACCCTGGTGGCCGAGGTGTACGCCGAGATCCTCCAGGTGGAGAAGGTCGGTGCGCTGGACGAC
This sequence comes from Micromonospora sp. 4G55, assembly GCF_016803375.1. Classification (NCBI taxonomy): domain Bacteria; kingdom Bacillati; phylum Actinomycetota; class Actinomycetes; order Micromonosporales; family Micromonosporaceae; genus Micromonospora; species Micromonospora sp. 4G55. Next base: position 4,342 of record NZ_JAEVHN010000467.1, on the reverse strand, counting down.
TTCTTCGTCCTCGGCGGCAACTCGCTGCGCGGCATGCGGGCGATGGCCCGGATCCGCGCCGAGGTGGACGTCGACCTGCCGATGCGGGCGCTGTTCAGCAGCCCCGTGGTCGCCGACCTGGCCGCCCAGATCGAGCAGCGGATCGCCGCCGAGCTGGACGAGCTCTCCGAGACCGAGGTCGCCGCGTTGCTGGCGGCGGAGAAGGACACCCCCGCATGACGGACCTGAAGGATCCCGCCCGGGAGGCCGCCCGGGCGGCGCTGATCGCTCAGCGGCTGCGCCGGCGGCAGGCCTCGCCCACCGCCCGGATCACGCCGCGCCCGGAGGACGCCGAGGTGCCGCTGTCGTACGCCCAGGAGCGGGTCTGGTTCATGGACCAGCTCGCTCCGGGCGAGGCGGCGTACCACATCGCGGTGCCGCTGCGGGTGCGCGGCCCGCTGGACGTCACGGCGCTGCGCGCCGCCCTGGCCGGGCTGACCGCCCGGCACGAGTCGCTGCGGACCCGCTTCCCGGCCGACGCCGAGGGGCGACCCACGGTCGTCGTCGCCGACGCCGTCGAGGTGCCGCTGACCATCGTGGACGCCCCCGACGAGCGGGCCGCGCAGGCGCTGGTGGACGCCGCCGCGGCCGAGCCGTTCGACCTGGCGGCCGGGCCGCTGCTGCGCGCCCTGCTGATCCGGCTCGCTGACGACGACAATCCGGCCTCCGCGCCGCAAGACGGCACTCCGGAGCGGATGAACGTCGCCGACGACCACGTGCTCTTCCTCAGCAAGCACCACATCGTCGGCGACGGCTGGTCGGTGGACGTGCTGCTGCGGGACCTGATCACCCTCTACCGGGGCGGCGAGCCGCCCGCCCTGCCGGTGCAGTACGGCGACTTCGCCCACTGGGAGGCCCGGGAGCTGGCCGGGCCGCAGGCCCGGGGGCACCTGGACTGGTGGAAGGGGCGGCTGGCCGGCATCACCCCGCTGGAACTGCCGCTGGACCGGCCCCGCCCGGCCACCCAGACCTACCGGGGCGACTTCGTCGAGTTCCAGGTCGACCGGGTGGTCACCGACGGGCTCGCCGCGCTCACCCGCGCGTCGGGCGGGACCCTGTTCATGACCCTGCTCGCGGCGTACCAGGTGCTGCTGTCCCGGCACGCCGGGCAGGACGACTTCGCCGTCGGCGCCTCGGTCGCCGGCCGGTCCGCCCCGGAGCTGGAGAACGTCGTCGGCATGTTCATCAACATGCTGCCGATGCGCGCCGAGTTGGCCGGCGACCCGACCTTCACCGAGCTGCTGGAGCGCACCCGGCGGGCCGTGCTGGACGGCTTCGAGCACGCCGAGGTGCCGTTCGCGAAGGTGGTGCACGAGCTGGGGCTGCCCCGCGACGTCAGCCGGTCACCGGTGTTCCAGGCCATGTTCGTCCTGCAGAACTACGAGATGGGCCGGTTCTCCGGCGTCTCCGACGCGGACGAGGTGAGCTTCCGCTGGACCCCGATGGAGCTGCGGGCCACGCGGTTCGACTTCGAGCTGCACGCCGTCGAGGTGCCCGACGGCATCTGGGGCAAGCTGGTCTTCAACACCGACCTGTTCACCCGCGACACCGTCGAGCGGATGGCGCGGCGGTGGACCACCCTGCTGGCCGCGATCGTCGCCGCCCCGGACACCCCGGTCTCCGCCCTGGACCTGCTCGCTCCCGCCGAGCGGGCGCTGCTGGCGAGCTGGAACGACACCGCCGCCGACTTCCCGGCCACCCAGACGCTGCACGGGCCGATCGAGGAACGGGCCGCGCGTACCCCGGACGCCGTCGCGGTCACCATCGAGGGCAGGTCGACCACGTACGCCGAGCTGAACGCCGCGGCCAACCGGGTCGCACACCGGCTGCGCGCCGCCGGGGTCGGCCCGGAGACCCTGGTCGGCGTCTGCGCCGAACGGTCGGTGGAGCTGGTCACCGGCCTGCTCGGGGTGCTCAAGGCCGGCGGCGCGTACCTGCCGCTGGACCCGGAGTACCCGGCGGACCGGTTGGCCTTCATGGTCGACGACGCGGCCGTGCCGGTGGTGCTGGTGCAGGAGCACCTGCGCGACGTGTTGCCCGCTACCGGCGCCACCGTGCTGGCCCTGGACGACGCCGGGACCTGGGCGGGCCAGCCCGCCGACGACCCGACGCCGGCGGCGGGCCCGGAGCACCTGGCGTACGTCATCTACACCTCCGGCTCGACCGGCCGACCGAAGGGCGTGCCGAACACCCACCGGGGCATCGTCAACCGGCTGGACTGGATGCAGCAGACCTACCGGCTGGGCCCCGACGACGCGGTGCTGCAGAAGACCCCGGCCAGCTTCGACGTCTCGGTCTGGGAGTTCTTCTGGCCGCTGCGCGAGGGCGCCCGGCTGGTGCTGGCGAAGCCCGGCGGGCACAAGGACGCCGGTTACCTGCGCGACCTGCTGGCCGCCGAGCGGGTCACCACCGCCCACTTCGTCCCGTCGATGCTCACCGTCTTCCTCGCCGAGGAGGGCGTCGAGGCGGCGACGGCGCTGCGCCGGGTGATCTGTTCGGGCGAGGAACTGCCGCCGGCCACGGCGGTCGACTTCACGGTCCGGCTGCCCGGGTGCGAGCTGCACAACCTGTACGGCCCGACCGAGGCGGCCATCGACGTCAGCGCCTGGCACTGCGACCCGGCGCTGCTGCCGGGCCTGACCACCGTCCCGATCGGCGCCCCGATCGCCAACCTGCGGCTGCACGTGCTGGACCGGCGCGGCAACCCCTGCCCGGTCGGGGTGGCCGGCGAGCTGCACATCGGCGGGGTGGGGCTGGCCCGCGGCTACCACCGCCGGCCCGCGCTCACCGCCGAGCGGTTCGTGCCGGACCCGTTCTCCGGTGAGTCGGGCGCCCGGCTCTACCGCACCGGCGACCTGGCCCGCTGGGTGACCGCCCCGGCCGGCGGGGTGATCGAGTTCCTGGGCCGGATCGACCACCAGGTGAAGCTGCGGGGCCTGCGGATCGAGCTGGGCGAGATCGAGAGCGCGCTGCGCGAGCAGGCGGCGGTGACCGAGGCGGCGGTGATCGTCCGCGAGGACACCCCCGGCGACAAGCGGCTCACCGCCTACCTGGTCGGCGCGGCCGAGCACGCCGCGCTGAAGGCGGCGCTGAAGGAGACGCTGCCCGAGTACATGGTGCCGGCCGCGTTCGTCACCCTGGACGGCCTGCCGCTGACGCCCAACGGCAAGCTGGACCGCAGGGCGCTGCCCGCGCCGGTGCTCACCCGCGAGGCGTCGGTCGCCCTGGTGGAGCCGCGCGACGACACCGAGCGGCTGCTCGCCGGCATCTGGTCGGAGGTGCTGGGCGTGGCCACGCTCGGCATCGACGACGACTTCTTCGACCTGGGCGGGCACTCCATGCTCGCCACCCAGGTGGTGGCGAAGATCCGCAAGGCCGAGCACGGTGGGCGCGCCGTCGGGGTGATGGACCTGTTCCAGCAGCGGACGATCCGCGAGCTGGCCGCGTTCATGTCCGGCGGCGGGGACGGCGCGGACGGGCCGCGCCGGCTGCTCTACGAGCTGACCAGGCCGATCCCGGCGGCGCAGCGGGTGCTCAGCTACGTCTGCGTCCCGTACGGCGGCGGCAGCGCCATCGTCTACCAGCCCTTGGCGGACGCGCTGCCCGCCGGCCATGCCCTGTGGTCGCTGGCCATCCCCGGCCACGACGTCGGGCTCAGCGAGGACGGCCTGCCGTTCGAGGAGCTGACCAGCCGGGTCGCCGCGGAGATCCTGGAGCGCGTCGAGGGCCCGATCGCCCTCTACGGCCACTGTGGGGTGGGCAGCGCGATCGTCGCCGAGGTGGCCCGCAAGGTGGAGGCCGCCGGCCGGGACCTGGAAGCGGTCTACATCGGTGCGATGTTCCCGTTCGCCCGTCCCCGGGGCGCCTTCGCCGCCCTGCGCAACCGGCTCGAACAGCTGCGCAGCAACCGGCACTACGCCAGCTGGCTCAAGTCGATGGGGGTGGACACCGACGAGCTGGACCCGGAGCAGGCCGACCGGATCATCAGCAACATGCGGGCCGACTCGCGGGCGTCCGAGGAGTACTTCACCGGCCTCCTCGACCGGGGTGCGACGAAGCTGCGCGCGCCGATCATCTCGGTGGTCGGCTCGGAGGATCCGGTGACCGACTACCACGCCGAGCGGTACGCCGAGTGGCAGTTCCTCAGCGACACCCTCGGCCTGGTGGTGCTCGACCAGGCCGGGCACTTCTTCCTCAAGTACCGCGCCGAGGAGCTGGCGGAGATCGTCACCCGGGTCCACCCGGCGGTGGCCGCCGGGGACGTCGGCGCCCTCACCCCGCCGGCGCGGGGCGCCGACGCCGG
>NZ_JAEVHN010000466.1:0-4965 GCF_016803375.1 Micromonospora sp. 4G55 | reverse complement strand
TCCCGCCGGGGTACGCCGGTGCGGGCCGGCCGTGGGCCACCCCGCCGGTGCGGCGCGGCGAGTCGGAGCAGCGGCCGGCCAGCATGACCCTGCTGTACGTCTGGATCCTGCTCTTCGGCTTCGTCGGCACCCAGCTCGCCTGGACCCTGCGCCCGTTCGTCGGCAGCCCGGGCGAGGACTTCGCGCTGTTCCGCAGCATCGAGGGCAACTTCTACGCGGAGATCCTGCGCACCCTCGGCAACCTGTTCTGACCAGTCGCGGGGCGGGCCGCCCCGGCGAGAGGGTGACGTCCGCACCACCGTCATGCCCGACCGGCGAAGTCCTGCCGGTCGGGCATGACGCTTTCGGGGGTGTCGCGCCCTGGTATCGCGCTACTCGCGTGACCGAGCGCTGCTCCGCACCGCTGAAATTCCTGGTCCGCCGCGTCTTGCCGGAGAAGTTACCGGCTAGTAACGTCGGGGCATGTCCATCGACTCGCGCCAGGTGGCGGCCGGGATGCTCCAGGCCGTGCCGTTCGCCCGTACCCTCGGCTTCGAGTTCGTCGAGGTCGCCCCCGAGGCCGAGGGCGGGGTTCGGGCTGTGGTCCGGCTGCCCGACACGCCGGCCACCCACAACCACGTCGGCGGTCCGCACGCCGGCGCCATGTTCACCCTCGGCGAGACCGCGTCCGGCACGGTGGTGATGGCCGCCTTCGGCCACCTGCTCGACCGCGCGGTGCCGCTCGCCGTCCGGGCCGACATCGCGTACCGGAAGCTGGCCATGGGGCCGGTGCTGGCCACCGCCCGGCTCGGGCGTACGCCGGCCGAGGTGGTCGCCGAGCTGGACGCCGGGCAGCGGCCCGAGTTCCCGGTGGAGGTCGAGATCGGCACCGAGGACGGCACCGTCACCGGCACGATGACCGTCGTCTGGACGCTGCGCCCCAACCGCTGACGGCACCGGCACCTGACGAAACGGGTTTGTTCGGGCGGTGCGCTGGATAGATTCGTACCGTGCTGGGCCTACCTGCTCATGTGTCCGCCTGTCTCTTCGATCTGGACGGTGTGCTGACGCAGACCGCCAAGGTGCACAACGCCGCCTGGAAGCAGACCTTCGACGCGTTCCTGGCGCGGCATGCGGCGGCCACCGGTGAGCCGTTCCGGCCCTTCGACCCCGGGCCGGACTACAACCGGTACGTGGACGGCAGGCCCCGCGCCGACGGGGTCCGGTCCTTCCTCGCCTCCCGGGGCGTGGTGCTGCCGGAAGGCAGCCCCGACGACCCGCCCGAGGCGGACACGGTCAACGGGGTCGGCAACCGCAAGAACGTCGTCCTGCTGGAGCGGATCCACCACGACGGTGTCGACGTCTACCCGGGCTCGGTGACGTACCTGCGGGCGGCCGTCGCGGCCGGGCTGCGCCGCGCGGTGGTCTCGGCCAGCGCGAACTGCCGCGACGTGGTCGCCGCCGCCGGCCTGGAACCGCTGCTCGAGGCGCGGGTCGACGGTCTGGTGGCAAGGGCCGAGGGGCTGCGCGGCAAGCCGCACCCCGACACCTTCCTGGCCGGCGCGAAGCTGCTCGGGGTAGACCCGGTCAACGCCGCCGTCTTCGAGGACGCCCTCGCCGGGGTGGCCGCCGGGCGGGCCGGCGGCTTCGGCTACGTGGTCGGCGTCGACCGGGTCGGCCAGGCCGACGAGTTGCGCGCCCAGGGCGCCGACATCGTGGTCACCGACCTCTCGGACCTGCTGAAGGGAACGGCGGCATGATCCGCGAACGCGCCTATCCGGTCGAGCCCTGGCACATCCGGGAGACCCGGCTGGACATGGACGTGCTGGCCCAGTCGGAGTCGGTCTTCGCGCTCTCCAACGGGCACGTGGGGCTGCGCGGCAACCTCGACGAGGGGGAGCCGCACGGCCTGCCGGGCACCTACCTCAACTCCTTCTACGAGCTGCGCCCGCTGCCGTACGCGGAGGCCGGTTTCGGCTTCCCCGAGTCGGGCCAGACCATCGTCAACGTCACCAACGGCAAGCTGATCCGGCTGCTGGTCGACGACGAGCCGCTCGACGTCCGGTACGGCGAGCTGCTGAGCCACGAGCGGATCCTCGACCTGCGCGCCGGCACCCTGCACCGGGAGATGCACTGGCGCTCCCCGGCCGGGCGCCAGGTCAAGGTCCGCAGCACCCGGCTGGTCTCCTTCACCCAACGGGCGGTCGCCGCGATCAACTACGAGGTGGAGGCGGTGGACGGGCCGCTGCGCCTCATCCTCCAGTCCGAGCTGGTCGCCAACGAGACGCTGCCGGCGCAGAGCCGCGACCCGCGGGTGGCCGCCGTGCTGGAGTCGCCGTTGCTGGCCGAGGAGGAGCTGACCACCGACGACGGCGGGCTGCTCATCCACCGCACCAAGGTCAGCGGCCTGCGGGTGGCCGCCGAGATGGGCCACGACGTGTTCGCCCCGGCGAAGTTCACCGTCGAGTCCGAGGGCTACGAGGACTGGGTGCGGACCACCGTCGGCTGCGTGCTCAAGCCCGGCGAGACGCTGCGGGTGGTCAAGTACCTCACGTACGGCTGGTCGAGCAAGCGATCACTGCCGGCGCTGCGCGACCAGGTCGGCGCGGCGCTGGCCGCGGCCCGGCTGGACGGCTGGGAGGGCCTGCGCCGGGAGCAGCGGGAGTACCTCGACGAGTTCTGGGACGCCGCCGACGTGCGGGTCGAGGGCGACCCGGAGGTGCAGCAGGCGGTCCGCTTCGGGCTGTTCCACGTCCTGCAGGCCGGCGCCCGGGCCGAGCGGCGACCCATCTCGGCGAAGGGCCTCACCGGCCCCGGGTACGACGGGCACGCGTTCTGGGACACCGAGATGTTCGTGCTGCCGGTGCTCACCTACACCCAGCCGTCCGCCGTCCGGGACGCGCTCTACTGGCGGCACTCGACGCTGGGGAGTGCCCAGGAGCGGGCCCGGACCTTGAATCTCCAGGGCGCCGCGTTCCCCTGGCGGACCATCGAGGGCCCCGAGTCGTCGGCCTACTGGCCAGCCGGCACCGCCGCCTTCCACATCGCCGCCGACGTGGCCGATGCGCTGCGCCGCTACCTGCTGGTCACCGGCGACGACCAGCTGGAGCAGGAGATCGGCCTGGAGCTGCTGGTGGAGACGGCCCGGCTCTGGCGCTCGCTGGGCCACCACGACCGCAGCGGTCGGTTCCATGTCGACGGGGTGACCGGGCCGGACGAGTACACCGCCGTCAAGGACGACAACATCTACACCAACCTGATGGCGCAGCGGAACCTGCTCACCGCCGCCGACTGCGCGATGCGCTTCCGCGACGAGGCGATCGACCTCGGGGTGACCGAGGAGGAGGCGGCCCAGTGGCGGGACGCCGCGAACGCCATGTACATCCCGTACGACAAGGGGTTGAAAGTCCACCAGCAGGTGGAGGGCTTCACCCGGTTGCAGGAGTGGGACTTCGAGCACACCCCGCCGGAAAAGTACCCGCTGCTGCTGCACTACCCGTACTTCGACCTGTATCGCAAGCAGGTGGTCAAGCAGGCCGACCTGGTGTTGGCCATGCACTGGCGGGGTGACGCCTTCACCGCTGACGAGAAGTTGCGCAACTTCCATTACTACGAGCGGCGTACCGTCCGGGACTCCTCGCTGTCGGCCTGCACCCAGGCGGTGGTGGCGGCCGAGGTCGGGCACCCGGAGCTGGCCCACCGCTACCTGCGCGAGGCCGCGCTGATGGACCTGCACGACCTCAACGAGAACACCCGCGACGGGGTGCACATGGCCTCGCTGGCCGGTGCGTGGATCGCGCTGGTCTCGGGCTTCGGCGGGCTGCGCGACCACGACGGGACGCTGTCGTTCTCGCCGCGCCTGTCCAGTCGGCTCAGCCGGCTGGAGTTCTCGTTGCAGTGGCGCGGGATGCGGCTGCGGGTGGACGTCCGGCCGCACCAGACCACGTACTCGCTGCGCAACGGCGGGCCGGACACCGTCGTGGAGCTGCACCACCACGGCGAGAAGATCAGCGTGACCAGCGCCCTGCCGGTCACCGTCCCGGTGCCGACACCCGATCCGCCCGGCCCGGCGCCCGAGCAACCCCCGGGTCGGTCCCCGCTGCTGCACCTTCCGGAGGACAACGCCTGACCAGCCCCGACCGGCCACGAGGTCGGCTGGTCCGGGCTGGTCAGGCCGACCGGCCACGAGGTCGGCGGCGCCCACTGCCCACCTCATGGCCGGAAAGGGTCAGAACTGGCGGCCGTTGGAGGGCCGGCCCCCCGCGTCGCGCGGAGCCATTGCGGCCGGGTCGTCCGCCGTGCGGGCCCGGGCCGCCTCGTCCGCCCAGTCCCGGCCGCGCTCGGCGTCCTGTTCGCGTTCTTCCTGCTCGGCCGTCCGGGTCTGCTGCCTGGACTTCTGCTTAGCCATGGCGATCCTCGCGATCCGTCGGGGCGCCGGGCACGCCGGCGCGTCGTGCGGTCACCCTGCGGCTTCCCGAGGTCGTCGGCGGCAAACGCCGGGGCGACCACCGCAGCCCGTCGGGGCGCCCCCGCTTGGGCACCGGTGGCGCGGGTATGACCGCCGGGCCGGTGCGGATCGACGGTACGGAGGGGTGCAGATGCGGACAGGAAGCAACGAGGTGACCATCCCGGTGGCCGACGGCGGGCTCCCGGCCGACGTGGTCGTCCCGGAGGGCGCGAACGGCGTGGTGCTCTTCGCCCACGGCAGCGGCAGCTCGCGGCACAGTCCGCGTAACACGGCGGTGGCCGGAGTGCTGCGGACGCGGGGCGCCGCCACCGTGCTGGTCGACCTGCTCACCCCGGAGGAGGACGCGGTCGACGCCGTCACGGCCGAGCTGCGCTTCGACATCGGCCTGCTCGCCGACCGGCTGGCCGGCATCGTCGACTGGCTGGGTACCGAGCCCACGCTGGGCCGGCTGCCGGTGGGCCTGTTCGGGGCGAGCACCGGTGCGGCGGCGGCGCTGGTCGCCGCGGCGGGGCGGCCGG
>NZ_JAEVHN010000465.1:0-4969 GCF_016803375.1 Micromonospora sp. 4G55 | reverse complement strand
GGCCACGGCGTGGGCGGCGAGCCGGTCGCCCGACCTCCTCGGTGCCGCAGCGGTACGCCCGGGGTGCGGTTGGCCCAGCTCCACGGCGACCGCCGCGGTCACCCGCCGCGGCGGCGTCGGCGTGGCCGAGCTGGTCGAGCAGGAGCGCGGCGGAGAGCACCGCGGCGACCGGGTCGGCGAGCCCCTTGCCGGCGATGTCCGGCGCCGAGCCGTGTACCGGCTCGAACATCGACGGGTACGTCCCGTCGGGGTTGATGCTGCCGCTGGCGGCGAGCCCGATCCCGCCGGTGACGGCGGCGGCGATGTCGGTGAGGATGTCGCCGAAGAGGTTGTCGGTGACCACCACGTCGTAGCGCTGGGGCTGGGTGACCAGGAACATCGCGGCGGCGTCGACGTGCTGGTACTCGGTGGTCACGTCCGGGTGCTCGGCGGCTACCGCCGCGAAGGCGCGCGCCCACAGCGAACCGGCGTGGGTCAGCACGTTGGTCTTGTGCACCAGGGTGACCTTGCGGCGCTCGCGCCGGGCGGCCCGGGCGAAGGCGTCCCGGACGACCCGCTCGACCCCGTGCCGGGTGTTCAGGCTCTCCTCGGTGGCCACCTCGGCCGGGGTGTCCCGGTGCAGCACGCCGCCGGCGCCCGCGTAGAGCCCCTCGGTGCCCTCCCGGACGACCACCAGGTCGACCTCGCCGGGCTTGACGTTGGCCAGCGGGCCCGGCACGCCGGGCCAGAGCCGCGACGGGCGCAGGTTGACGTACTGGTCGAAGGCGAAGCGGAGCTTGAGCAGCAGGCCGCGCTCCAGGACGCCCGGCGGGACGGAGGGGTCGCCGACGGCGCCGAGCAGGATGGCGTCGTGGTCGGCCAACTCGGTCAGCACCGCGTCGGGCAGCACCTCGCCGGTGCGGTGGTACCGCGCCGCGCCGAGGTCGTAGCGGGTGGCCTCGATCCCGGGGTGCACGGCGTCGAGGACCTTGAGGGCCTGCGCGACCACCTCGGGTCCGATACCGTCCCCGGCCACCACCGCGATCCGTGCCACCTGGCGCTCCTCACCTCGTCGTTCACGTGCACGGTACGTCGCCGTCCCGCCTCCCGGTACGCGTTGCCCAACATTCGGGACACACGGATGCTCAGGAGGCTCCCAGGTGACATTCATGGTGCGGTCATGTCCGCTGCCTATGGTCGATGACGAACGGGTCACGGGGGCCCGTGACGGGATTCGCCGCGGTGCCGCGGCGCCGTCGGCGAAGGAGCGGTGTCATGCGGATCGACCAGCGGTACCGACCGGCCGGGACGAACGAGCAGCCCCGCACCCGGTGGGTGGACCAGGCGGCGTTCACCCGGCGCCGGCCGGACCTGCGGCTCGGCACCAGCAGCCAGCGGGTCGACCGCACCGGCGAGGCCGCCGTCGACCGGATCGCCGTCCAGCACACCGTACGCACCAGCACCGCCGAGTACTCGCTGCTGCTCAATGCCCCCGAGCACGTCGGGCGCCGGCTGGTCGGGGACGCGCTGCGCGACGCCGTCGCGGAACTGCGCGCCATCGACCTCACCTACGGCCCGGGCCGGCCGGACAGCCTGGTCTCCCGGCTGCGCCGGGGCGAGATCGCGCCCGAGTCGTACCCGCCGCTGGCGGACCTGGTGGACCGCTGCGCGGCGATGCGCGCCGCCACCGACGGCTGGTTCGACGCCTGGGCCGTACCCGGCGGTTTCGATCCCGGCGGCCTGCTCAACGGCTGGGCGGTGGAGCGGGCGGCGGCCCGGCTGCGCGCCGCCGGCATCCACGACTACGCCGTGCTCTCCGGCGCGGACCTCACCGTCCGGGGTCACGCCGCGCACGGCGGGCCCTGGCGGGTCGCGGTGCACCACCCGACCGACGGGCGTCGCCCGCCGCTGGTGCTGGAGATGACGGCCGGCGCGGTGGGCACCTCCGGGGTGACGGGCCGCCGGGACCACGTGGTCGACCCACACACCGGCGAACCCGCCGACCAGCTGGTCGCCGCCACCGTCGTCGGGCCCGACCTGGCGGTGGCGGACGCCTACGCCACCGCGCTGTACGCGGCCGGCCCGACCGGGCTGGCCTGGTTCCGCAACGGCTCGGGATATCAGGCGCTCTTCGCCCACCGGCGTCGCTGAGCGCGGCGGGGGGCACGTCGGCCGACCGGTGGAGGGGGTCCATCGGGTGGCGCGGTCGGCGGGCCGGCGATCGGCCCCCACGGTCTCGGCAACGACCGTGGGGGCCGGTCAGCGACGAGTGCGCGTGGCTTGCGCAATCGAGGGGTGCGGACCGGTCGGCCGGAACGCCTGACCTCGTCACCCGAAGACGGGCCGAACGCTCGGCCGGCGACCGCACCGGTACGCTAGCGAATCGACGCAACTCGACGCAAGAGTCTCCACAGCGGACCGTCCCGGACGGACCTCGCGTCACCTTCCGATCGCGCGTCGGCGGGTCCGCTGCAGGAAGGTGAACGGCGGATGGCACGCTGTCCGCCGTGAGTTTCGATCTGAGCGTGTGGGCCCTGCCTGACGGGGCCACACCGGAGGACGTCCGGGCGGCGGTGCGGCGGTGCCGCGAGGGACGCCACGATGACCGGCACCCCGACCCACGGGTGGTCGGCTTCTACCGGGCCATCACCGCCAGCTACCCGGACCGGCGGGTCGTACCGGGTACGCCGTGGGAGGTCGCGCCGCTGCACGCGGCCAACGACCATGTCGAGCTGAACCTCGTGCCGACCTGCGAGGACCAGGTGCTGCTCGACATCGAGCGACTGGCCGGTCAGCACGACCTGATGCTCTTCGACGCCCAGGACGGCTCGGTCTATCCGCCGCCGTCCCGCGTCGCGGGCTGACCCGCCCGTACGGCGAGGGGCCCGGCCGAGACGGCCGAGCCCCCCTGCGTCGTGCCCGCGGGTGCTACTCGTCGCGCAGGTCGGCGGCGCTGGCCGAGGTCGCGCCGATCGAGTCGGCCGCCGAGGTGAGCAGGTCCGCCCCGAGCGCCTGGTCGACGGTGAGGGTCATCAGCGTCTCGCCGCCGGCCTCCCGCCGGGCCACCTGCATGGCGGCGATGTTGACGCCGGCCTCGCCGAGCAGCGTGCCGACGGTGCCGACCACGCCGGGCCGGTCGACGTAGCGCAGGAAGAGCAGGATGCCCTCCGCGCCGATCTCCACGTCGAAACCGTCCACCTCGGTCAGCTTGATGACGTCGCGGGTGCCGGTGTTGGTGACGGTGCCGGAGACGCTGACCGTACGGCCGTCGGGCAGCGCCCCACGGACGGTGACCAGGTTGGGGTGGTCGACCGTCTCGGCCTGCGTCGCGAGGGTCACCTCGACGCCCCGCTCGGCGGCCAGGTGCGGCGCGTTGACGTAGGTGACCTGCTCCTCCACCACCGAGCTGAACAGCCCCTTGGTGGCGGCGAGCTTGAGGACCGACACGTCGTGGCTGACGATCTCGCCGCGCACCTCGACGGTGACGCTGGCGGCCACCCCGCCGGCGACGGCGGTGAAGGCCCGGCCCAGCTTCTCGGCCAGCGGCAGCAGCGGGCGGACGTCCTCGGCGACCACGCCGCCGGCCTGCACGTTGACCGCGTCCGGCACGAACTCGCCCTGCAGCGCCAGCTTGACGCTCTTCGCCACGGCCAGCCCGGCCTTGTCCTGCGCCTCGTGGGTGGAGGCGCCCAGGTGCGGGGTGGCCACCACGTTGTCGAAGGCGAACAGCGGCGAGGAGGTGCAGGGCTCCTTGGCGTACACGTCGACGCCGGCGCCGGCGACCCGGCCCTCGGCGATCGCGTCGGCCAGGGCCTGCTCGTCGACCAGGCCGCCGCGGGCGGCGTTGACGATCCGGACGCCGGGCTTGACGACCGCCAGCTCCTTCGCACCGATCAGGCCCACGGTCTCCGGGGTCTTCGGCAGGTGGATGGAGATGAAGTCGCTCTCCCGCAGCAGCTCCTCCAGACCCACCAGGCGGACGCCGAGCTGGGCGGCCCGGGCCGGCTGGATGTAGGGGTCGTACGCGATGAGCCGGGTGCCGAAGGCGGCGATGCGCTGGGCGAAGAGCACGCCGATGCGGCCCAGGCCGACCACGCCGACGGTCTTGCCCTGCAGCTCGACGCCGGTGTACTTGGACCGCTTCCACTCCCCCGCCTTGAGGGCGGCGCTGGCCGCGGCGGTGTTGCGCGCCACGGCGAGCAGCAGCGCGACGGCCTGCTCGGCGGCGGACACGATGTTGGAGGTGGGAGCGTTGACGACCATGACGCCCCGCGCGGTGGCGGCCGGCACCTCGACGTTGTCCAGCCCGACGCCGGCCCGGGCGACCACCTTGAGCCGCGGCGCGGCCGCGATCGCCTCGGCGTCGATCTGGGTGGCGCTGCGCACGATCACCGCGTCGGCCTCGGAGAGCGCGGAGAGCAGGGCCGGGCGATCGGTGCCGTCGACGTGGCGTACGTCGAAGTCGTGGGCGAGCACCTCGATGGCGGCGGGGGCGAGTTCTTCGGCGATCAGTACGACAGGATTCATCGGTCCTCGTAGACGTCGTATGCGGTCGGCCTGGGGCGTCGGGACGCCGCGCTGCGCCCTGCGCTGATCCGTGCCATGGCCGGGTCAGGTGCCGGCTACGCACCTACCAGGGATCGTAGGTGGCCTGATGCCCGACGTGTCCCGGACGGCGGGGTGAGGGCCCTCACACAGGGTCGTCGCCCGCCCGTCATCCCCGGTTCACCAACGAGCGCGGTTGACCTTGCCCGCTACAACGGGGGCCAGCGTCCGCAACGGGGAGGAGCGCTGCCATGTCACCCGCCGTCCGCATCGCGCTGCTGCGTCCACTGGCTCGCCGACACCCGCTCCGGTACGGGCCACGGCTGGCCGAGGCGTTGGTCACCCGGTCCCACCAGGTGAAAATCTCCGCCCGGTCGGTCCCCGCCCGCACCGCGGCCGCCGCCGAGGCGGTGACGCTGCGCCGCCGGCTGGAAGCCGAGCAACC
>NZ_JAEVHN010000464.1:0-4989 GCF_016803375.1 Micromonospora sp. 4G55 | reverse complement strand
CCCGCCGCGTGCTCGCCGACCTCCAGACCTGGCTGGCCGACGACCGGTACGCCGCCAGCACCCTGCTGGTGCTCACCCGCGGCGCGGTCGGCCGCGACGGCGAGGACGTCACCGACCTGCCGGTCACCGGCGGCGCCGACGCGGCATCGGTGCACGACACCACCCGCCGCGTGCTCGCCGACCTCCAGACCTGGCTGGCCGACGACCGGTACGCCGCCAGCACCCTGCTGGTGCTCACCCGCGGCGCGGTCGGCCGCGACGCGAGGACGTCACCGACCTGGCCGGCGCCGCTGTCTGGGGCCTGGTCCGCTCCGCCCAGTCGGAGCACCCGGACCGGATCGTCCTCGCCGACACCGACGTCGAGGTCAGCGACGCGGTCGCGCTGGCGCCGACCCTCGTCGCCGCCGGTGAGCCGCAACTGCTGCGACGCGACGGCGACCTGCTCGCCACCCGGCTGGTCCGCGCGCCGGTCACCGGCGAGGAGCCGCCGGCGGCCGGATCGACCCGGCCGGCACCGTGCTGGTCACCGGCGCCAGCGGCACCCTCGCCGCCATCGTCGCCCGCCACCTGGTCCTCGCCCACGGCGTACGCCACCTGCTGCTGCTCAGCCGGCGCGGACCGGCCGCCCCCGACGCGGCCGAGCTGGCCGCCGAGCTGACCGGCCTCGGCGCCTCGGTCGACCAGGTCGCCTGCGACGTCACCGACTTCGACGCCCTCGCCGCCGTGCTGGCCGACGTCCCGGCCGGACGGCGCTGACCGCGGTGGTGCACACCGCCGGCGTGCTCGACGACGGCACCATCGCCTCGCTCACCCCCGAACAGCTCGACGCCGTGCTCGCCCCGAAGGTGGACGCGGCGCTGCACCTGCACGAGCTGACCCGCGAGGCGGACCTCGGCGCGTTCGTCCTGTTCGGCTCCGCGGCCGGCGTGGTAGGCGCGCCCGGGCAGGGGAACTACGCGGCGGCGAACGCGTTCCTCGCCGGCCTCGCCGCGCACCGCCGGGCCCACGGGCTCGCCGGCCAGTGCCTGGCCTGGGGTTTCTGGGCGCAGGCCACCGGCATGACCGGGCGGCTCGGCGGCGTCGACCGGGCGCGCATCTCCCGCAGCGGCATGATCGGCCTCACCGTCGACGAGGGACTGAGCCTGCTCGACGCCGCCCTGGACCGCCCCGACGCCCTGCTGCTGCCGGTCCGCTTCGACCTCGCCGCCGTACGCGCCCAGGGCGACGTGCCGGCGCTGTTCCGCACCCTGCTGCCGGTCGCCCGGCGCAGCGCCGCCGGGGTACGGGCCGACGCCGGCTCCCTGGTGGACCGGCTGCTCCGGCTGCCCGAGGCGGACCGCGAGCAGGCGCTGCTCGACCTGGTCCTGGACCGGGTGGCGCTGGTGCTCGGCTTCACCTCCGCCGCCGCCGTCGCCCCGGAACGGGCGTTCCGCGAGCTGGGCTTCGACTCGCTCACCGCGGTCGAGTTCCGCAACCGGCTCAACCAGACCCTCGGCCTGCGGCTGCCGGTCACCGCGGTCTTCGACTACCCCTCACCGGCCGGGCTGGCCCGCTTCCTGGTCGACGAGCTCTCCGGCACCGCCGCCGTGACGTCCGCCGTGGCGACGGCGAAGCCGGTCGACGAGCCCATCGCCATCGTTGCCATGAGCTGCCGCTTCCCCGGCGGGGTCAGCTCGCCTGAGGAGCTGTGGCGGCTGGTCGCCGACGGGGTGGACGCGATCGGCGACTTCCCGGCCGACCGGGGCTGGAACGTCGACCAGCTCCACGACCCCGACTTCACCACGCCGAACAGCAGCTACACCCGCTCCGGCGGCTTCCTCCACGACGCCGCCGACTTCGACCCCGCGTTCTTCGGGATCAGCCCGAACGAGGCGCTGGGCATGGACCCGCAGCAGCGGCTGCTGCTGGAGTGCGCCTGGGAGACCTTCGAGCGGGCCGGCATCGACCCGGGCACGCTCAAGGGCAGCCCCACCGGCGTCTTCGCCGGCCTGATGTACCACGACTACCCGGCCAACAGCGGCACCGGCGCGGTGGCCTCCGGCCGGGTGGCGTACGTGCTCGGCCTGGAGGGGCCGGCGGTGACCATCGACACCGCCTGCTCGTCCTCGCTGGTGGCACTGCACCTGGCCGCCCAGGCGCTGCGGTCGGGGGAGTGCGACCTGGCCCTGGCCGGCGGGGTCAGCGTGATGGCCACCCCGGAGATCTTCGTCGAGTTCAGCCGGCAGCGGGCACTGTCGCCGGACGGCCGCTGCCGCGCCTTCGCCGCCGCCGCGGCCGGCACCGGCATCGCCGAGGGCGCCGGGTTCCTGCTGGTCGAGCGGCTCTCCGACGCCCGCCGCAACGGGCACCCGGTCCTGGCGGTGGTGCGGGGCTCGGCGGTCAACCAGGACGGCGCGTCGAACGGGCTCACCGCGCCGAACGGGCCCTCGCAGCAGCGGGTGATCCGGGCCGCGCTGGCGTCGGCCGGTGTGCCGGCCGCCGAGGTGGACCTGGTCGAGGCGCACGGCACGGGTACGACCCTGGGCGACCCGATCGAGGCGCAGGCCCTGCTCGCCACGTACGGCCGGGAGCGGCCCGCCGACCGGCCCCTCTGGCTGGGTTCGGTCAAGTCGAACCTGGGCCACACCCAGGCCGCGGCCGGGGTGGCCGGGGTGATGAAGGTCGTCCTCGCCATGCGGCACGGGGCGATGCCCCGGACGCTGCACGTGGACGCGCCGTCGCCGCAGGTGGACTGGTCCGCCGGTGCGGTGGAGCTGTTGACCGAGGCGCGCCAGTGGCCGGTGAACGGCCATCCGCGCCGGGCCGGGGTGTCGTCGTTCGGCATCAGCGGCACCAACGCGCACGTCATCATCGAGCAGGCCCCCGACGACACCCCGACGCCGGCCAGCCCTGCCCCGGACACCGCCGGCCCGGTCGTGCCCTGGCTCGTGTCCGCCCGGTCGGAGGCGGCGCTGCGATCCCAGGCCGGGCAGCTCGCCGCGTACGCGGGCGAGCACCCCGACCTGCGTGACGGCGACATCGGGTGGTCCCTCGCCACCGGGCGGCCCGCTGGGAACGGCGGGCCGTCGTCCTCGGCGCCGATCGGACCGAGCTGCGGCGCGGCCTCGACGCCCTCGCGGCCGGCATGCCCGACCCGACGCTCGTGTCCGGCGTGGCCCGATCGAGTGGTCGGTTGGCGGTGCTGTTCACCGGTCAGGGCGCGCAACGCCTGGGTATGGGTCGTGAGCTGCACGCGGCGTTCCCGATGTTCGCTGCCGCCTTCGACGCGGTGGTGGCGGAGCTGGACGCGCACCTGGATCGGCCGTTGCGTGAGGTGATCTGGGGTGACGACGAGGAGCTGATCCGCCAGACCGGCTATGCGCAGGCCGGGTTGTTCGCAATCGAGGTGGCGTTGTTCCGGCTCGCGGAGTCCTGGGGCGTGCGGCCGGACTCCGTGGCCGGGCACTCGATCGGCGAGCTTGCTGCCGCGCACGTCGCCGGGGTGTTGTCGCTGGCCGATGCCGCGAAGCTGGTGGCGGCGCGGGGTCGGTTGATGCAGGCGCTGCCGGCTGGTGGGGCGATGGTCGCGGTGCAGGCGTCGGAGGAGGAGGTGCGGGCTGCCCTGGGGGGACCGGATGCCTCTTCCGCGTCCTACAGAGCTGATGACGTAAACGATTCAAGCCCCAACAGCACCGGCACCGGCGCGGACGCGGACGCGGTCGGCGGCGGTGGCGATGGCACGGTCGCCGTCCACGGCACGGGCATCCGGGTGGCAGGCGCCGGAGTGGACATCGCCGCCGTCAACGGCCCCCGGTCGGTCGTCATCTCCGGGCCGGAAGCCGCCGTGCTGCACGTGGCCGAGCACTTCGCCAAGCTGGGGCGCAAGACGACCCGCCTGCGGGTGAGTCACGCGTTCCACAGCGGGCTGACGGACCCGATGCTCGACGAGTTCCGGGCGGTCGCGGCAGAGCTGACCTACGCCGAGCCGCTAATCCCGGTCGTGTCGAACCTGACCGGCGCGGTCGCCACGATCGAGCTGACCGACCCGGACTACTGGGTCCGGCACGTTCGTGAGGCGGTCCGCTTCGCCGACGGCATCACCACCCTGCACACCGCCGGCGCGACCACCTTCCTGGAGCTCGGCCCGGATGCCGCGCTCACCCCGATGATCGAGGGCATCCTCACCGACGACGTCACCGTCGTGCCATCCCTGCGACGGGGACACGACGAGCAGCGGCAGGCACTGGCGGCCCTGGCGAGGCTGCACGTCACCGGCACCACCGTCGACTGGACCGCACTGCTCACCGGCAGCCGCGTCGAGCTGCCCACCTACCCGTTCCAGCGGCAGCGCTACTGGGCGGACGCGCGGGAGTACTGGGCCGACGCCTGGGCCGGGGCGGGCGACGGCGAGGTCGTCGCCGCCGGCCTCGCCGCGCTGCGCCACCCGCTGCTCGGCGCCGAGCTGGTCGTACCGGACTCTGGCGAGGTGGTGCTGACCGGGCGGGTCTCGCTCGCCACCCACCCGTGGCTCGCCGACCACGCCGTCGCCGGGACGGTGCTGCTGCCCGGCGCCGCCCTGGTCGAGCTGGCCGTGCACGCCGGTGACCGGGTCGGCTGCCCCCACCTGGTCGAGCTGACCCTGCAGGCGCCGCTGCCGTTGCCCGACCGCGCGGCGGTCGTGCTGCGGGTCGTCGTCGGCGGGGCGGACGAGGTGGGCAACCGTACCGTCGCCGTCTACTCCGGCGACGACGCCGAGGACACCGCCTGGACGGCGCACGCCACCGGGCTGCTCTCGGCGTCCGTACCCGCACCGGCCGCGCCGCTCGACACCTGGCCGCCGGCCGGCGCGAGCCCGCTTCCGGTGGACGACGGCTACCAGCGGCTGCTCGCCGACGGCTACGCGTACGGGCCGACGTTCCAGGGCCTGCGGGCGGCCTGGCGGCACGGCGACGAGGTGTACGCCGAGGTCGTGCTCCCCGAGCCGGCCCAGCCGGACGCCGCCCGCTTCGG
>NZ_JAEVHN010000463.1:0-4990 GCF_016803375.1 Micromonospora sp. 4G55 | reverse complement strand
GGGTTAGGCGGGAGGTGAGGCTGGCCAGGCCGCCGGGGAAGAAGTAGACGGCCAGGATGAAGACGGTGCCGAGGACGAACAGCGGCTGGCTCAGCGGGCGGCTGAGGACGGCCGGGAGGCTCTCCACCGCGTCGCTGGTGCCGAAGGCGGTGAGGCGGTGGTCCAGGTACATGTAGAGGACGCCGCCGAGCACCGGACCCCAGCGGGTGCCGGGGCCGCCGAGCACCACCATCACCAGCAGCGACAGGGTCAGCTCCGACGAGGTGATGTGCGGCGAGGCGCCGCCGACGATCAGGCAGTAGACCACCCCGCCGCTCGCGGCGAGGCCGCCAGCCAGGGTGAACGCCACCAGCTTGAACCGGTACGGGTCGAGCCCGAGCACCCCGATCCGCCGCTCGTCGTCGCGCAGCCCGGCCAGCACCCGCCCGGTGGGCGAGCCGGAGACCCGGTGCACCACCAGGACCACCAGCGCCAGGTACGCCAGCGCCAGCCAGTACAGGTTGACCGTGTTGGTCACCCCGACCAGGGCCGGCGGCAGCCCGGACACGTCCAGCGGCAGCCCCTCCTCACCACCGGTCCAGCCGCCGAAGTCCCGGGCCACCAGGATCGCGCCGACCTGGGCGAAGGCGAGCGTCACCATGGCGAAGGCGATCCCGACGGTGCGCAGCGCGACCGCGCCGAGCAGCGCGGCCAGGATCGTCGCCCCGGTGACGGTGAGCAGCGCCGCCTGCCACAGCGGCAGCCCGGCCCGGGTGACCAGGATGTCCGTGCCGTACACCCCGGCGGCGAAGTAGAGCGCGTGCCCGAACGAGAGCATCCCGGTCCGGCCGAACAGCAGGTCGTAGCCGGCCGCCAGCCCGCCGAAGACCAGGCAGACGGCGAGCAGTTGCAGGGTGCCCGGCGAGTTCAGCGGCCCTTCGAAGATCCCCGGCAGGCTGACCGTCGAGTACGGCAGGATCGCCGCCACCGCCAGCGCCGCCAGCGGCAGCCACGGCCGTACGCCGTGCCAGCGGCGGCGTCCCGGAGTCAGCTCGTCGGGCACCGCCGCGGGCGGGGCCGGGACCTCGGGACTCTTGACCTCGGTCATGCCGTTGCCACCTTTCCGGCGAAGCCCTGCGGACGCAGCAGCAGCACCACGGCGAGCAGCCCGACCACGCAGATGTCGCCCAGTCCGGACTCGCCGTAGTAGTTGACGAACTGTTGCAGCAGCCCCACCGCGACGGCGGCGTACGCGGACCCGACCACCGAGCCCATCCCGCCGATCACCACCACGATGAACGCGAAGATCAGCAGCGAGCCGCCCTGACCGGGCGAGACGGTGCCGAAGTAGACGCTGCCGAGCGCGCCGGCCAGCGCGGCGGCGGCCCCGCCGATCGCGAAGACCAGGGTGAACGCCTTGCGGACGTCGATGCCGAGCGCGGTCACCATCTCCCGGTTCTCCACCCCGGCCCGGATCACCAGGCCGTAGCGGGTCCAGCGGAGGAAGGCGAGCAGCGCGCCGAGCACCAGCACCGCGGCGACGATCAGCAGCAGCCCGCCGTTGGGCACGTTCGCGCCGAGGATCGAGGTCACCTGACGGGTCCACTCGGGGCGCGGGAACGGGCGCGCGTCGGCGCCCCAGGTCGCCTGGAGCAGCGCCACCCCGGCCAGCGACAGACCGACGGTGACCAGCACCTGCTCGATGGTCCGCGAGTAGAGCGGCCGGATCAGCACCAGCTCCACCAGCACCGCGACGAGGGCACCGGCGAGCACCCCGAAGGCGACGGCCACCACGAAGCCGAACCCGTCGGAGCCGGCGCCGGGCAGGTTGCCCGCGGCCCACCAGGTCGCGTACGCGCCGACGCCGAGGAAGAGCCCGTGCGCGAAGTTGAGCACGTCGGCCAGGCCGAAGACCAGGGAGAGCCCGGAGGCGACCAGGAAGTAGAGCGCCGCCAGGCCGAGCCCGGTCAGCGCCAGCAGGATCACCGTGGTCATGAGTGCACCTCCGCCGAGCCGACCCCGAGCAGCGACTTGGTCAGTCCGGTCTCCAGCAGCAGTTCCTGGGCGTTGCCGGCCCAGGCCACCTTGCCGGCGGCGAGCACCACCGCGTCGCGGGCCAGCCGCCGGACCACGGCCAGGTTCTGCTCGACCAGCAGCACGGGCACGGACTCGGCCACCCGTTCCAGCACCTCGGCCACCTCGGTCACCACCTTCGGCGCCAACCCCTTGGTCGGCTCGTCGACCAGCAGCAGCCGGTTGTCGTTGAGCAGCACCCGGCCGATGGCGAGCATCTGCTGCTGCCCGCCGGAGAGCGAGCCGGCCCGTTGCCGTCCGCGCCGGTCCAGCTCGGGGAAGAGCGCGAAGACCTTGTCGTACGCGGGGGTGGTGCCCCGCCGCTCGGCGAGCCGCAGGTTCTCCGCGACGGTGAGGCCGGCGAAGACGCAGCGGTCCTCCGGCACGTAGCCGAGCCCGCCGCGGACCAGCCGGTGGGTGGGGCGGGCGAGCAGGCTCTGCGCGCCCATCCGGATGGCGCCCCGGACCTCGCCGTTGCGCGGCGTCAGGCCGACGATCGCGCGCAGCGTGGTGGTCTTGCCGACGCCGTTGCGCCCGAGCAGCACGGTGACGCCGGTCGGCGCGACCGTGAACGACACGCCCTGGAGGATGTGCAGCCCGGCGATCCGCACGGACAGGTCCTCCACGCTGAGAACGGGCTCCGTCATAGCGACTCCCCCAGGTAGGCCTCCTGGACGGTGGCGTTGGCCATCACCGTGTCCGGGGTGTCGCAGGCCAGCAGCGCGCCGTGGTGCATCACGGCGATCCGGTCGGCGAGTTCCAGGATCACGTCCATGTGGTGTTCGACCATCAGCACCGCCCGCCCGCTGTCGCCGGTCAGCGACTTGATCACCGCAACCAGCTCGGGCACGTCCTCGGCGCTGACGCCGGCCATCGGCTCGTCCAGCAGCATCACCCGGGGTTCCCCGGCGAGCAGCAGGGCGATCTCCAGCTTGCGCTTCTCGCCGTGGGCGAGGGTGCCGGCGAGCGCCGCGCCCCGGTGGTGCAGGCCGACGCGGTCGAGCGCCGCGTCGGCGGCGGCGGCCACCTCCCGGTCGGCCGCCGCCCGCCGCCACAGCTTCATCGAGCCCCCGCGGTACGCCTGCACCGCGAGCCGGACGTTCTCCCGAACGGTGAGCGAGCCGAAGACCGAGGACGCCTGGAAGGTGCGTCCCAGCCCGAGGCGGGCCCGCCGGTGCGGGGGGAGGGCGGTGATGTCCTCCCCGTCCAGCAGGATCCGACCCTCGGTGGGCCGGCGCAGGCCGGTGATCAGGTTGAACAGGGAGGTCTTGCCGGCGCCGTTCGGCCCGATCACGCCCAGGAACTCCCCGGGCGCCAGGTCGAGGTAGACGCTGTCGACGATGGCGACCTCTCCGATCCGCCAGGTCAGACCGCGGGTGGCGAGCACGGTTCAGCCCTTCATCTGGGTGACCGGCGGCGCGGTCTCGTCACCGGTCAGGCTCTTCTGGGCGGCGGCGGTGAACGCGGTGCCGCTGCCGGAGAGCTTGGCCTGGTACATCGGCTGGAGCAGCGCGTGGTCGCCGGCGCGGATGGTCATCGACCCCTTCACCCCGTCGAACGTCCAGCCTTCGAGGGCCTTGATCATCTTATCGACGTCGTCGCCCCCCTCCTGCACGGCGCGGACGACCATCTGCGCGGCGGCGAAGCCGTCCGGGTGGAACAGGTCGATGGTCCCGCCGGGGATCTTCGCCTTGGCGGCCTTCGCGGCCTCGGTGTCGCTGGCCCCGTCGAAGTAGTGCGACAGGAAGGAGATCTTGCTGCCGGCGGCGCCGAAGGTCGGCCAGGAGGCGCGGATGTCCAGGCCGGTGACGACCGTGGTCGAGCTCAGCACGCCCTGCTGGTCGAGGGTCTGCCACATGGCCGGGGCGGTGGTGCCGGCCCAGGCGACGAAGAGCAGGTCCGGCTTGGCGGCCTTGATCTGGCTGGCGAACGGGGTGAACTCGGTGGCGCTGGCGGGGGCGCGGACGCTGCTGACGCTGGCCCCGGCGCCGCCGATGACGGCCTTCACGGCGGCCTCGTTGGCGTCGCCGAAGGCGCCGTCCTGCGCGAAGACGACGACCTTCTTGCCGGCCGGGTCGCCGATGAACGACTTGGCCGTCACCACGTCCTGGTACGACTGCCGACCCGAGCGGAACGTGTACCGGTTCGCGCCGGTGATCGCGTCGGTGGCGGCCGGGCCGGAGATGAACAGCACCTTGTTCTGGGCGGCGATCGGGGCGACCTGGAGCGCGACGCCGGACGCCGTCGAACCGGCAATGATCTTCGTACCCTTGCCGATCAGGTCCTTGGCGGCGGAGACCGCCTTGGCCGGGTCGCCGGCGTCGTCGACCTCGGTGAGCTCGATCTTGCGGTCACCGACCTTGCCGGTGCCCTTGGTGGCGTAGTCGAGGCCGGCCTTGAACCCCTCGATGTACTGCTTGCCGTAGCTGGCCAGCGCACCCGACTGGGAGTACACCAGGCCGACCTTGACCGGGGCGGCGGAGTCACCGCCACCCGAGGCGGTGTCCTGCGGGCTGCCGCAGGCCGTGGCGGCGAGCGCCGCGGCCATCATCGTGGCGGCGGAGAGGAACGCCCGCCGCGTGTGCCGGACCGTCATCGCGACTCCAGGTGAGGACAGGAAGCATGTGTCGGCTCACGCTAGAAGTGACGTCACCCACGGGCTATGTGGCCCCGGCACACAAGTGATACCGACGGGGTGGCCGGCCGTAACAATCACCGGATCGGTCCGTCCACGGCACCGGACCGCGATGGCCGTCGCCGCCACCACCCGGCCCGCTCGTGTGTCGCGCCCCGCCATCGCCCCCGCCGCCTCCGGCGCTCCCGTTACTCGCCCGGCGGCCGGCGTGGTGCGCCGCAGGGGCGTCGTGGTCGGCCGGGCGGGGGGCAGCGCGGCGCGTCGAGCAGCCGGTCGCAGAAGACCCAGTGGCGTACGCCCTGC
>NZ_JAEVHN010000462.1:0-5026 GCF_016803375.1 Micromonospora sp. 4G55 | reverse complement strand
GTGAGCAGCCCGGCGACCAGGCCGGTGAGCAGGCCGGCCAGGGTGAGCAGGGCGAGCAGCACCCAGCCCCGGCCCAGGTCGGGCGCGGCCGGGGCGGGGACGAGGCGACCACGTCGACGGTCAGCTCGACCGGCATCCCCGGCGTGGCCCGGGTGCATCATCGGGGTACGCATCTCAGTTCTCCCTCCAGGTGGCGACCCACCAGCGGGTGAGCAGCCCGGCGACCAGGCCGGTGAGCAGGCCGGCCAGGGTGAGCAGGGCGAGCAGCACCCAGCCCCGGCCCAGGTCGGGCGCGGCCGGGGCGGGGGACGAGGCGACCACGTCGACGGTCAGCTCGACCGGCATCCCCGGCGTGGCCCGGGTGCCCGGCCGGGGCGCGAAGGAGTTGCTCACCACCAGGCACACCGTCGTGGCGGGGACGGGCGTGGCGCCGGGCGTCGGCGTGGCGCCGTCCTCCGTCGCCGACCAGCGCAGGCCCGCCGAGACCACGTCGGTACGCCCACTGCCGGCGTCCACCCCGCGGACCAGTTCCCGGCCGTCGGCGGCGGTGGCCCGCAGCAGCACCCCGTGGTCCGGGTTCACCGGTCGGTCCAGGGCCACGCTGACCGAGGCGCGCAGCTCCTGCCCCGGCCGCACCGGCACCCGGTACCAGCGGTGCTCGGAGAACGCCTCCCGGTCGCTGTACACGCCCGGGGCGAGCAGCGGCGCGTTCGCGCACTCCGCCGTGCCGCCGACCACGGTCGGCGCGGCGGTGTACGTCTCGTTAGCCCGATCCACCAGCTGCTTGATCCGGCCGGTCAGCTCGTCGGCGCTCTGCGCCGCCGTGTACGTGCCGCCGGTCGCGCCGGCGATGCAGAGCAACTGCCGGCGTACCTTCTCGTCCGGGGCCAGGCCGAGCGTGTCGACCACCAGCTTCGTGCCCTGGGCGGCCAGCTCGCGGGCCACCTCGCAGGGGTCCGGCGGGGCGCAGGTGTCCTCGCCGTCGGTGATCAGCACGATCCGCCGGGCGGTGGCGCCGGTGCCCAGGTCCTGGGCGGCGGAGCGCAGGGCCAGCCCGACCGGGGTGAAGCCGGTCGGCCGCAGGGTGGCCACCGCCGCCTTCGCCTGCACCCGGTCGACCGGACCGACCGGCACGATCTGCTGGGTGTCCAGGCAGCCCTGCTTCTTGTCCTTGCCCCGGTAGGTCGCGCCGAGCACCCGGATGCCGAGCTGGGTCTCCTCGGGCAGCGCGTCGACCACCTCGTTGAACGCCTGCTGGGCGACGGAAATCCGGCTGCGGCCGTCGATGTCCCGGGCCCGCATCGAGCCGCTGACGTCGAGCACCAGCTCGACCTTCGGTGGCTCGGCGGGCGGCTCCTCGTCCGCCAGGGCCGGCGCCGGACCGGTCAGCGCGGTGGCCGCCAGCAGTCCGATCAGGACGGCCGCCGGTCGTCTTTTGTTGATCATCGGGCGGAGTGTAGTGCCGTCCACTCTGGATGATCGATTGGGGCGGGTGGCGCCCCTCGGATCGCCTCTCGGCCTCCCGGCGGTGGGCGCGCGACTTCGGCGGGGCGTCCCGTCACGTACGGGTGGATCGGGTGAGGCGTCCGTGTGCTTCCCGTGCGCCGTCCCGGTGTCGGGTCCTCCGCCGTCCGTCAGGCGGCGTTCCTCGTGATCGGGCAGGAAATGGTACGGACCTACCCGTGCTTTACGGCAGACCGTCGACAGAATGGTGACCATCCGTCAATTGCCGAAGGTAAACCTCTCGCCCACCTTGGCATCGGTCGGAAATCTGACCCAAGTCGCCCCGTTGTGCCGGTGCCGAAGGGTGGTTAAGCTTTGTCTTGCGCGCCCCAATCGCCCGCTTCCCCCGTGGCAGGCGATCGGGGCGCGCTTCATTGTGTGCGCGCCGCCCCGCGCCGCAGGCGTCTTTCGCCCGGCCCGCCGCGCGCCGCCCCGTGCGGGGTCAGATCCAGCGGCCGTCCAGCCACATCCGCGCCGACCAGTCGTCGTACGGCAGCAGGTTGCCCACGAAGATCGGGTAGAAGTACGCGAAACAGAGCGCCACCAGCAGCACGTACGCGCCGACGATCACCCCGCCGATCAGCCGGCGGTCGTCGCCGCGCGCCAGGTCCGCGTCGGTCGCCGCGCCGCCCTCGGTCGGGGTGACGATCGCGCCCAGCACGTAGACCACGGCGAGGACCAGGAACGGCAGCGCCGGGGCGGCGTAGAAGGAGAACATCGTCCGGCCGTCGAGGGCGAACCAGAACCAGGGCAGCAGGCCGGCGGTGAGACTGAGCAGGATCGCCCCGGCCCGCCAGTCCCGCCGGGCCAGACCCAGCCAGGCGGTCGCGGCCAGCGCCGGCAGGAACGACCACCAGAGCAGCGGCGTGCCCAGCAGCAGGATCTCGGAGGCGCAGCTCGGCGCCCCGCACGCCCCGTCACCCGACCAGTAGAAGGCCACCGGTCGGCCGAGCAGCAGCCACTGCCACGGCCACGACTGGTACTTGTGCGGGGTCTCCAGGCCGGTGTGGAACTCGAACGCCGCCCGGTGGTAGTGGTACAGGTTGTTCAGCGCGCCGAGGATCGGGGTGTCGCTCAGCCCCGGGGTGTTGGGGTAGTGGGCGGCCAGCCGGTAGTAGCCGTCGTCGCCGAGCAGCCAGCCCGACCAGGTGGCCAGGTACGTCACGACCAGCAGCAGCCCGGCGAGCACCAGCCAGGGCAGCTCGTCGAGGAGCGCGTCGCGCCACGGGCGGCGTACCCCGGCGGAGCGCCGGACGCCGACCTCCCACAGCAGCGCCAGCAGCGCGAACGCCGGTACGAAGTACAGCGCGCTCCACTTCACCGCGCAGGCGCAGCCGAGCAGCACCCCGGCCGCCAGCCGCCACCACGGCCAGGTCCGCCAGCCGCCGGCCGGTCGCCCGGCCCGCCCCGGCACGGCCGGGTCGAGCCCGTCGTCCAAGGCCCGGGTCCAGCGCCGCCGCCGGGCGTCCCGGTCCAGCACCAGGGCGCCGAACGCGGCCAGCACGAACAGCAGCAGGAAGATGTCGAGCAGCGCGGTGCGGGAGAGCACCAGGTGGAAGCCGTCCAGCGCGAGCAGCAGACCGGCCGCGCAGCCCAGCGTGGTGGAGCGGAACATTCGGCGGGCGATCCGGGTCAGCATCAGCACCGACAGGATGCCGGCCAGTGCCGCCGAGAACCGCCAGCCGAACTCCGGGGCGGTGGTGAACAGGTGCCCCGGCACCGAGATGTTGTGCTCCTGGTCGGCGTAGCCGAAGGCCCACTCGCCGAACCCGATCAACCACTTGCCCAGCGGCGGGTGCACCACGTACGACGGGCCGTTGTCCTTGTAGTTCCACTCGACGCCCTTGTCGATCAGGCCGTAGCCGTCCCGGGCGTAGTAGATCTCGTCGAAGATCTTGCCCTTGGGGCTGCTCAGGCCGAGCAGGCGCAGGATCGCGGCGATCGCCACCACCACGGCGGTGGCGATCCAGGAGTTGACGTCCAGCCGGGCCTCGACGGTGGCGAGCCGGCGACGCACGACGGCCGGGACACCGCCCCCATCGGTGGGCGGAATGCCCTGGTCGGGTCCGGTCGCGTTCGCGCTCTGCGCTGTCGACGCACTCGTCACCCGGCGATCGTAGGCTCTGGAGGTGCCCGGTGGCGCCCATCGTCCCCGACATCGGCACGCCGATCGATGAAGGAGCGCTACTCGTGGGTGAAATGTCCGAGCCCGGGCGCCTGGTCCTGCTCGGCGCTCCGCTGGGCAACCCGGCCGACGCCTCCGCACGGTTCCGCGAGGTGCTCGCCACCGCCGACGTGGTGGCCGCCGAGGACACCCGCCGCCTCACCCGGCTGGCCCGGGACCTCGACGTCGCCGTGGGCGGCCGGATCGTCTCCTACTTCGAGGGCAACGAGGAGCGGCGTACCCCGGAACTGGTCGAGGTGCTGACCGCCGGATACCTGGTCGCGCTGGTCACCGACGGCGGCATGCCGAGCGTCTCGGACCCGGGCTACCGGCTGGTCCGGGGCGCGCTGGACGCCGGCGTGCCGGTCACCGCCGCCCCCGGCCCGAGCGCGGTGACCACCGCCCTGGCGCTGTCCGGCCTGCCCTGCGACCGGTTCTGCTTCGAGGGCTTCCTGCCCCGCTCGCCCGGCGGCCGACGGTCCCGGCTGCGCGCCCTGGCGGCCGAGGAGCGGACCCTGGTCTTCTTCGAGGCCCCGCACCGGATCGCCGGCGCGCTGGCCGACCTGGCCGCCACCTTCGGCGCCGACCGCCCGGCCGCGCTCTGCCGCGAGCTGACCAAGACGTACGAGGAGATCGTCCGCCGGCCGCTCGGCGAGCTGGCGGACTGGGCGGCCGAGGGCGAGCCGCGCGGGGAGATCACCCTGGTGGTCGCCGGTGCCCCGGAGCGGCCCGCGGAACGCCCCGACGACGACGTGCTGCGCGCCGCGGTGGCCGAACGCGAGGCCGCCGGGCTGTCCCGGCGCGACGCGATCAGCGAGGTCGCCGCCGGGTACGGGCTGCGCCGCCGCGACGTCTACACCGTGGTGCACGCCTGACCCGCGTCGGGCTCACCAGGCGGCGATCAGCATGCCCAGCGTGATCAGCACCGGCCCGCCGTACGCGCCGGCCGTGGCCCAGCGGCGCTGCCGCGCGTCGGCCAGCCGGGTCGCCCCGGTCCCGCGGGCGATGCCGGCCCCGCAGCCGACGACCACCAGCAGCCCGAGCAGCCAGCTCAGATGTCGGCCGAAGCCGGTGCCGACGTACGCGGTGTCGTCGCCCGCCCCGGTCATCCGCGCCGGCAGCGCCGTACCGGTGGCCCGGCGCTCGCCCGGCACCCCGCTGACCCGGACCCCGTGGGCCAGGAAGCGGCCCCGGTCAGCGAAGAAGACGCCCCGGCAGCGCTGGGTCAGCCCGCTCCCGGTGCAGTCCGTGATCACCACCGTGCCGGTGCTGGCGTGCCCGACCGCGAGCCAGAACGGCCCGGCGCTCACCCAGGCGAAGAAGGCGGCGACCAGGCTCAGCGCCACCAGCACCGCCAGC